>JBFILF010000139.1:0-11210 GCA_041599835.1 Pirellulaceae bacterium | reverse complement strand
GCAAAACCTCAATCGGGATTTCTATACTTCAAGGTGCACAATTATCGCACTTGAAATGTACATGTCAATATGTAGAATAATGCTGGAGAGTTTTAGAGTTGAATAATGTTGCCTAAAACAACTGAATATGCCCTGCGGGCCACCGTTTGGTTGGGCCAGACTCCCGACAAAATCCATTCGGCCGAACGGCTTGCCGAAGCGATCCGCGTTCCCAGGCGCTACCTTCACAAGGTGTTGCAAGACTTGGTTAAAGGGGGTTTGGTACGGTCACAGCCAGGTCCGGGTGGCGGGTATGCACTGGATGTTGCTCCAGCGGAGTTTTCGATTCTCGACGTGATCAACGCGGTCACTCCAATCGAGCGCATTCGCTCCTGCCCGTTAAACCTCAAGACTCACACTGAACTCTGCCCGCTGCACCGGGAGCTGGACAAAGCGTATGCGGCTATCGAAACCGCGCTGTCTCGGGTTTCCGTCGCTGAACTTATCAAAGCGCCCAATTCTATCGCTCCGCTGTGCAAAGTTGCTTCGGCGAACTGCACGCCTTCAGAATGAAGTGGCGATGGCTGCTGTCAACACTCACAGCACAATCGACGTCGTTCGCAGATTGCGTCGGGCGAGAAATTTAGGCTGCACCGATTATTTGGAAAACGGCACATCCTCGATCTCGCCGGCTTTGATGATGGAATAGCCGGGTGGACGAAGCTTGGTGAAGGTCATCGGAATATCAATACTCAGTAAGTACTCAACCGCTTCCGGCTTTGCCGTGCTCCAGCGATGAGTTCCTTCGAGGTCCGTGTGAGATTGGGAACCAGTTTTCCAGACGATGTCGCCCGCACGATCGGTCAGGAAAGCGTGGTACTTCAACGTGTACGGATGCGGCTTGGGGGTTGTCATGGGTGGAACCTTAACCTGGGCATCCTTCGGCGGCTTGTTGATGACGGTGACGTTATCCGGGTGACCCATTTCCACGTGAAGTGTGTATTCTGCCGATGCGGAAATGCCGATCCCAACTTGTTCGAGTTTGCTTTTGATGATTTCTCGAGCCCGGTTGCCTTTGTCGACACGGTCAATGCGTACCGCGCGTTGTGCCTTGGCAATTCGATCGCTAAGGTCGCGCCCACTTGACGAGCGGGGTTGTCTCGGTGAAAAGCGGCTTGACCGACCTCCCGTTTTCCCGGGATTTTCATCGTTTTCAAAACTCTCTTCGATGATCGCGTCGCGAATATCTTTCAATTCCTCGATCTGCCGCTCGCTCGCGCTAAACACGATCGCTTGAACATCCAGCTGAATCGAGTCACCTGTTTTCAAAAAAACGCTGGTCGCGGGGTTCTGCTGGTCGGCCCACTGCAACGCGGTTTGGTGCGGCAGATGGTTTGCCTCGAGGGAATAACTGATTTGCCCTTCATCGACATGGCGGATCACGCTCCACAACCGACCCGAGCCGTCAAAGGTACCGAGGTTTGAAACTCCTCGGATCTGGTAACGTCGAATCTCACCTTTCAACCGGAAATCCACAACCGACACGCCCATGGCCCGGAGTGGCATCACGAACATTTTGTCGTCACCGTCCCAGCCCCCGATTCTTGCATCTGGTGTGCCGGAGTAGTTGAAATGTTCCAGCATTGTCCCACTGGTTGCATCGATTTGCTTAATCGAACCCCACGAGACGCAGGCGATCGTCTTACCGCTGGGAGCATAGGCGAACGCCTTCGGGTCGCTGAAAATCATGGGAAGGCAGCCCACCACTCGGCCGGCATGAATGTCAATTTGAAACAAGAATCGGCCGTTGGTACTGACCAGGTATTTTTTGTCGTGGCTTACCGCCGGAATGCAACGCTTGTGAGACATAATTTGCCATCGAAGTAATCGAGCATCCAAATCCCAAAGGGAGAGAATTCCCTCGGAGTCGGCGGTCAGCAAAAGGCGATCGGTAACGAAATGCGCCCACTCCATTCTGGCAATCGATTTGGGAGAAAAATGCCAATTCAATTTCTCGCTAATTCTCGAATCGGAAGCGTACAGCCAGGATATTCCGCCTCGCCCGAGTGCTGGATCGGTAATCAAAGACTTGAAGTCCGGGCTGAGAGCGAGCGGTTGCCCGTTGATCATGCTGCTACCCAGTGACTCGCCTTTGGCCAAATCAAATACCTGGGCCGCGATATTGGAACCGGCTTTGGTAGTTGCGAATAACAACATTTGACCCGAGGGGTCGCAAAGCATTCCGTTGTGGAATGGACTGAAGGAAACTTCATCCTCAATATCGAAGACGGTTTCGTCGCTAAGTGTTACTCGCGGTGCCGGCGTCACACTTGATCCAGTCCAGGGCAGCTCCCGCTCGGCCTGCAAGACAACCACGCCTTCATAGTTCATCGGGCCGCTGGTTCTCGTTTCGGTTGGCGTGCTCGGTGGCTGCTGTGACCTAATGTACTTCTGGTCAGTTTGGCTAAGTCGCGAAATCTCAACCGTAATTTGCTGGCCGTCTTCTTTTTCGAGTACGACCGAATCTCCCGTCACTTCGACGAGCTTTGCCTGAACGGAGTAAGCACCATTGGCCGAACTCCAGGTCCGTGTCTGGCTCTCTTGGGCGGAAGCTTGCGGTAATCCAACAAGCATCACGAAAACAAGGAAACAGCTTTTCCAGAAAAGGGACTTGGCTAGGGTGCGACTGACGCGAAATGATGCGGATCCTTCGCGGCAAGAATCACGGTTTGAAAAGCCGGCATTTGATGGAGCATGATGTAAAACGGTGCAAATGTCACAGTTCATTTTTGTTTCACCCGCTCTCCATTCCGATCCCATCAACCCGCGAGGACCTTTCGTTTGCTGGCCAAGTCATCCAGTTGTTCGCACCCTAATTTCAAACATGGGTCTGCAACCGCCGGGTCTCATCGTCGAGTCGGCTCAGTATGCGTGTGACCACGGAGATCGAACCAATGCTGTAGTTGGTTCATCAAGAATTGACGGCCGCCAGCAATTTAATACAGCTTGAGCCGATCATCAATGCTCGCGTAGGAACCAATCAACAATGAAATCAGGAACACGCTTTGAAATCGGAAAACCGTTCGAATTCCGCATGAGCTAATTTGCTCTGTGGATCGGGATTGGCCGGACGATGTTAAGGAAGTTTTTCAAATTTGGCTCAAATTTACAATGCGCGTGGCCGTGATCGCGCCAAAGAAGAGGGCGACCCGTCAAATAGGTGAACTTGACGTGGCTCTGGTCGGGCGACACGCTGATGGATCTGACCCGTTACCGGGCGTTGACGATGAAAATCAATAATCTTGATGGCGAAGAAAACCTTAATTCATCGAAGCGAGCGGATTCCACACCGGAAACGCCGTCGGCCGGCAGTCGGCGTGGCATGTCATGACGAAACAAACAAAATAAACTCCGACGTATACGCCAGCTAATCACAATGCAGATGAACCATCCACACAAGACCGCTGCTTTATTTACTGCCCTATTGATAACGGTTTTGGTAACGCAGTTAGCCTTTCCCGTTTCCGCCTCTGACGTACCGTCTCAACTCCCCGATCCAGACGGTAAACCAGGTGATGCCTCCAAACCGGTGAAGGTCTACATTCTCGCCGGCCAGTCCAACATGGTTGGGATGGGTAATCTCAGTGGGGCGAAAAATGTCTACACCGGCGTCTACCTCAGCTCGGATCCGGCCGTTCCCGACGGGTCGTTTCAGATCTATCGCGTTGGCAACTACAAGGCCGCAACGCTGAATGTCTTCCTGCCAAACGGCACGCCGACCGACAAGCCGGTCGCAGAAGGACAGCTTGAGGTGCCCCAGCACGGCGTCTATCAACTGCACTGCGGATTCGGTGAGAGTTCGTACAACGTGATGCAGCTCGATGGCCGGGAAGTCTACCGCCGCGACGCAGGCGGTGAACCGGTCAAGCAGAACGTCACACTCGGAGCCGGCAAGCGTTACGCTTTCAGCATCTCCGGTTTCAAAGGCACGCCGCCGAGATTCTGGTTGCAGAAGACCGACCTGCTCGGTTATGGCGATCTCGAAGCCGTGGCGAAACGCGATGGAAAATTTCCGTGGCTGGTCGATGGGGATGGCAACTGGACGGTTCGCAACGACGTGTATTTCCAGGAAGCCCGGCTCGCGGAGGACGGCAAAGGCTCACCGCTAAGTGCCACCTCCAACGGCCAGGCCATCGGACCGGAACTCGGCTTTGGCCACGTGCTGGGCACGTTTCACGACGAGCAGGTCCTGCTTATCAAGACGGCCCAGGGCAATCGCTCGTTGGGCTTTGATTTCCGTCCACCGTCGAGCGGTCGAGCCAACCCCGACAACAAGTTCGAATCAGCCGAATACGAGCTGATGGTCGAGGGTGTGCGGAAGACGCTCGACAACATCGACAAGGTCGTTCCCGGCTACCAGGGACAGGGCTACGAAATCTCCGGCTTTGCCTGGTTCCAGGGCCACAAGGACAGCGGCAGCGAGCAGTCGATTGCCGAGTACGAAATGCACCTGGTCAACCTGATCAACGACGTCCGCAAGGAATTCGAGGTGCCGAAACTGCCAGTTGTGGTCGCCACGGTTGGATTCGGCGGGCACAACATGCAGGACAAGTTCCTGCGGATCCTGCAAGCGCAAATGGCCGTCGGCGATGCGAAGCAGCATCCCGAGTTTGCCGGCACCGTGGCCTCGGTTGATACCCGCAACTTCTGGCGCGAGGTGGACGAGTCGCCGGCGAACCAGGACTACCACTACAACCGCAACGCCGAAACGTACATGCTGATCGGCGACGCACTCGGTCGAGCGATGGTTAGATTGCTCGGCGGCAAGGCGGAACCGCTTCCCCAGGCCGATCGATCAAAACGTGTCACCCAGCAGCAGACCGCCGAGGCGTCGGACGGGGAAAAGGCCATCGCGCAAACGGCGCTGAAGCCAATCATTGTCGATGGCATCGCCGCGTCTTATGTCGCCAACCCGCGCCACCACAAGGTGCTGTTGCAGGAGGCCGGCGGCCAACGACCACAACGAGCGAGCCAGTTCCTTCGCGGTTTGATGTTCGGACTGGTTAACTGTTATCGCGCGGCCGGAATCGACGAATATGACTGGCGTCCGTTTGGTCCGGACCTCAACGAATCGCAGTGGGATTACTTCAGCTTCGATCCGCCGGAGGCGTTACCCGTGGAAAAAGGCAACCGTTACCGCAAGGTGACGTATCCCACGGGAATGGCGAATTGGTTCGCGCCCGACTTTGACGCGGCCCAAGCTGGCTGGAAGAAAGGGCGGCAACCCTTCGGCCAGTTGGACGGACAACAGGTACCGCTGTCGGAGACATGCACGGCGTCGTTCTGCCGTTGCGGCGAACAACCGAGGACGCTTTGGGAAAAAGAAGTTCTGTTGGCCCGCGGCACGTTCGATTTCCCGCCGCTGAAAGAGGGCCACCGCTATCGGATCGTGGTGGGCGGCGCCGCCCACGTGAATTCCGGCGAAGGCTATGCGATCTACGTCAACGGCAAGTTGCTCGCCGAGTCAACCGCCGGAGTCGGCGTCCGTCAGGGCGGACAGCCACGGGGGGCGCACATCTACAACGAGTTCCGCGACGAATTCAAGGGTGGCCAGGTTACCATCGCGGCCACCAGCTTCCTGCGTTTCAACCACCCGCGCCACGGCGTTCAACCGCCTCGCGGACACCTCAGCCTGTGGATGGAGGAAATGAAAATCCCACCCGCTGCCAGTACGTCACGCTAATCAAACCGTGTACGTTTCTCACTTGCTGTCCGCTTTCAACAGTTCGACCATGGCCTGACCCATGGCTTCGCCAACGTTCATGTAGGTCTCTGCGTTTCCACCGTAGTGGCCGTTGGAGGCGCCCCCTTTTGAAAGAGGATTGGTGTAAACGGAGGCAACGTTGCCTTGAAATTCCTTGTACTTGCCCGTTTTGCCGTCGACCGCGAGCTGAGCTTCAAGGATTTGTCCTTCCGCGCCGTTGGCGCCTTTGGCAGTCTGGCCCAGCGTGGCACAAACGAACTTGGCATTGGGCGCGTCGAAGTCCTTGCGTAACTGCTTGATCAGATGAACGAGGTTCTGCTCGTAGCGGCTGGCGTGTCCGGCGTTGTAGCGATCCTTGTCGCCCTGCCACCAAAAGAAGCCGGCGATCTCGTATTTCTTCGCACCGGGGTAGTACTTGTCGAGTTCGGCCAGCACCTTCTTTGCCCTCGCAATATCGCCGTCGTACTGCATACCGGCGTACCAACCGATCGGCTCCGGCTCCGCGCCTTTCTCCCAGCGCAGAGGCGATTCCTTGTACCCGGCGTAATGCCAGACCTTGCCCTTTTCTTCAAACTCAAACGACGGGCTACCCGGCGGCAGCAGGTCCCACCCCAGACTGCGGTTGCCGATGCAACTCTTAAGGATGAGCACCGGTGCGTCAGTGAAATGCCCCACGTGATGCCCGATGCCGATCTCGGGGCCGATGTTGCCGCCCTTGATGGTCAGCCACTCGTTGTTGAAAACCTTCATGTCACCGGTGCCGCTACCCATGACACGCACATTTCGGACATCTTTTCTTTCAGTCCAATTGCCCTGATCATCGACCAGGTAAGGGTACAGCTCCTTCTCTTTCACCGCGTGCGTCAACGAGCCTGGCTTGTCGGCGGAAGCGATCTTGCCGAAGCCCAGCATGTTGGACTGGCCCAACAGGATGTACACCTGCACGGGTTTGTTCATGTCTGCGGACTTGCCGTCGGGGTCTGGAAGTTGGCCGAGGGCAGTGGCCGGCATCGAGAACATCAACGCCACGACAGCGAGGATTGAAGCGGTTATAAATTGATTCTTCGTCATGCCATTTGCCTTAGCGGATGTGTTTACGGATTCAACCAAGGGGTCATCGTACCACACCCAATCCTGCTTTTGAAAAAACGGTGGCTTCTTGAGGTGTCTCAAGCATGGCGAATCATTTGGGACTACCTGGCTAGGTTGTTCGGCGGTTGCCAATGTCATCTATTCATCGAGGGTAAAGCCGACTTTTATTGTCACTTGCCAATGGGCGACGCTTCCCTCTTTGATGTCACCTCGTGTATCCACAACCTCAAACCATCGGAGATTGTGGACAGTCTTGGCTGCACGCTGGAGCGCTTTGTGCACCGCGTCCTCAATTGACGACGTCGAACTGCCGGTAAGTTCAATTTTTTTGTAGACGTGTTCGGACATGAATCTCTGCTCCTTTTCTTGAGATACTTGTTGATGAACGACCAAGGTTGTTTAACGCGCTGGTACGCCAGCAACCATGCGCAGTGTAACCAAGTGTAGTTTCTGTCCTCTCGGCACGATAGCAAGGGATGTCGTACCGCGCAAGCAAAGCGCGTTTCCAATGAGGAACAACGAGAGGAACTCTTTGCCGCCGCGACGCGCGGCGACAAACTTCAAATTGCTAGAGCGGATTACGATTTACCTTGCGCGTCTTTTCGTCGTAATTCCTATCGAAATACACCGCAACGTACGCATTTGTCAGAGCGACTCCCGCTCAACGCAATCCGAAATCCTTAAACGCAATCGAACGAAGCGCGCCCAGTCGCACTTGGCGCGTAGCGGACCGCGCTTAACAGCACACAACCCAAAGGCCAATCAGGATATGCCGCGGCGCGCCATTCACGCAGCATTCGAGAGGAATCCACCGTTGACGGTGAAAGTTTTTTGCCAGTCGGCTTGGATGTCCAGATCAGGCACAGCGCTTGCGGCCTTTCCAGGCTGCCGGAGATTTCCAATTCACGGTCGAAAAGGCTCACGCCGGGGGATAAGACGATGGCAAGTATTTCTTATATTTCTCAACGATGTCGAGCGGACCGATGGCTCGTCAGGTCGCCAGCCCTGTTGGTCTTGTTGACACTACCGGTTGTCCAGTTTGCTGCCTCGGCTAGTGCCCAAACACCTGGAACGCTTGTCTGGCACAACGAGGTGCATTTGGACGTGGGGCGTTTTCATCCTGAACATACTGACGCGGCAGCTGGGCGGGTGGTCGCCGTCGGTCATCAAATCGGTGCGGGCGGTGAGTTGGGCGTCCGCGTACAAACATTTCGCGCGTCAACGGGTGAATTGTTGTGGGAGCAGCAGTATGACCTCGCGGGCCGCATAGAGCGTCCGGAAGATGTGATTGTCACGCCGACCAATGTTGTGGTTGTGGGGAGGGCACAGTCATCGCCAGGGGGAGACCATGATATTCTCGTCCTCAATTACGCGGCCGTTTCTGGAAACTTGTTGTGGTCCTCCTACTACGATCGGGCCGGTTTTGACGATGTCGCATCCGCAGTGGACATCCAGGGACGTCGCGTCGTTGTCGCCGGGCATTCAGCATTCGATCCAGACGGTGACGTGGACGCCATTGTTCAAAGGTATGACCTCTTCGATGGTTCGTTACTCTGGACGGATTTTGTCGACTTGGCCGGCGAGTTCGACACTGCCAATGATGTTGTCATCGCGGGATCGCGCGCGGTGATCGTCGGACACGGGTCCCAAATCGACGGCAGCGAAGACCTTCTGGTCGCGGGATACAATCTGAAATCCGGGACAAATCTTTGGACCAACACATACGATGTTGATTTTTTGGCTCACGGGCTGGCTGCGGCGGGTCAGGGAAATATTGTGTACGTCGTGGGAAATGAGTTCAACGATCCAACAGGCCTGGATATGTTAGTCCAGGCGTATGCCGCAGACTCTGGGATGCTACTCTGGTCGGACAGCTATGATTCGGACGGAGGCGCAGACGTAGCATTTGACGTCGATGTGGCCGGCGATGTCGTGGTCGCCACCGGGGCGGGGGGACCGGCACCGTTCCTCGACAACATGCTCACAAGGGCGTATGACACAACCACCGGAACGCTACTTTGGAGCGATGAGCACGACGTCGCCGGGGGGTCCGATGTGGCCTGGGCTGTGGACATCTCTGGAGGCGTGGCAGTCATTGCCGGTACCAGTATCGACAACAACAACCACGATTGGATCGTACGAGCCCACGACTTGACGAGCGGTGTCCTGTTTTGGCAGGAACGGCTCGATGTCTCCGCGGGATTGGACCAGGCCTGGGACGTCACGCATTTCGATGGCATGACGTTCGTGGTCGGAGATACTCAAGAGGCCGGGACTGGATCGGCGGGAACGCACAGCGACGGTACCGTCCGGGCGTACATCCGGTAATCGGCAAATTGATGGGGACGATGAAGCGAGAACTTATTTTGACAAAAGCGTGACTTTGATGAACGATTGACTTTGATGAATGATATCGTGAAGAAGCAGAATTATCTGACTCCATATCAAAGACAATTGCACGGCGAATCTGCGAAGCTGCTGGGCATCGTAAACGAGGAAATCAAGTAACTTAGCTAACCGACCAAGTATCCACGTTTCGATTGCGAACAAAACGCATTCCGTCCGGTTCACGTTACCGACGTCGCCAACGCGCATCAAAAAACGTTCGATTCCCCGGCGACGACTTTACCCGGGTTTGAACGGGGCCGCTCGAAGAAGGCTTAAGGGCGGATTCTCCACTCTTGGGCCGATGTAAGAAACCGTCTATCGGTCGTTTTCTCGCTGAGTCAATCGACGCACGGGCCAAAGGACGTGACGAAAAAGTTGTTCCGCCAAAGGTTAAACGGACAGTTGTCGTCGAATAAATCAAAGCCGCCGTTATTCAGGGCCGTGTTGCTCTTTACGACATTCCCGGAAGAAATGACTAATGCGATCCCGTCTTCGAAGAAGTTCCCGGTGGCCGTATTACCTTTTATTGTGTTGTTGTCAGAAAGACCGAGAAATATCCCCGTTAAACGATTCCGGCTGGCCGTGTTGTTTTGGACCGTGTTATTACTGGAACTGGACAACTCAATGCCAGCGATGAAATTCGAGTCGGCCGTATTGTCTCGCAGCGAGTTGTTGGCAGACATGCGCACCCAGAATCCCGATCCGTCGTTGCCGATGCCTCTGTTCGAGGTAAAGACGTTGTCGTCAGACATCATCAACTCGAACCCGGACCCGACGATCGTGCTTCGGGATTCATTGCCGGTAAAGTGGTTGAAGTGAGAGTCAAACAGCTGAACGCCGGAGTAGAAATGCGAGCGAATGTGATTGTCGTCAAGGTGATTGTTGTCTGAGTAATTCAATGCAATACCGAATTCACCATTGGTCACGGTGTTGTCATGGAGGTGGTTGTCGTCCGACCCAAGCAGTTCAATGCCGCCGTCGTACCTGGTTACAGTCATGCCGTGCACGTGGTGCCCTGATCCTCCCTGCAGCAAGATGCCCGTTTCGAATGTTGACACCGTGCCGCCAGAGATGTGGGCGCCCGAGCCAGTCACATTGATGCCGATCGATCCTCCGCTGCCTGTGATGGTGAAGCCATTCAGATCGAACTTGACGTTGTTCGCTGTGATGTTGACACCATTTCCCGCAGAGGGACCAATATCTTGGGTGAGGACATATTTTCCACCTTCTAAATTGAGATCAGCCCCACAGACCGTTACCGGGATTTTTTGCCCATAGGCAGGAAGAGACAACAGGAGTGTCATCACCGATGCAATAACAATGGACTTCATCGTTCGCCTCGTGAAAAAAATGGGGGACAAATTTGTGTTCTCTTGTACATCTATCGTTTCCTGCGGTACGCAAAACATGTGCCGAACGGCATTTGTTCGCTGGTTGTTAGTTATGGCACAAGCTAGTCCGATCGGAAGCGAACTAATGAATATGTGAAACCAATACACTAGGTGCTTTGTCGGTAAGTTGCTACACGGTCGCAAACTTACGGAACCTAACGATGGTATGCACTGTGCGACGACGCACATCAGCGGCCGCGATTGATATTGCGGCACACGGGGACCGCGGCTATCGATCAATTTCGTGGAAAATCAATTTGCAGTGTGCTGCAACGGAACCGCATCGAGTACGGTCGTTTCATCTGCCGCAGAGCGATGCGTATCGATAAAGGGTTGAAATCTCACGCTGAAAAAGTCAAGGATCACGACATCGTCAATGCTTACATTTGTAGCGGACCTGGTTTTTGCCAGAGAAGACTGGCGAACCGTTGAATCCCGAAGTTTTCCTGCGACGCATCCTGAGATCGCGTATCACCTGGCAATGGCATCCGGCGCCATGAAGAGCTATGCCGGACAGTTCCTCGGACTTGCGGATCTCTACGTGCAAGACAGGCCGCAAATTCTTGGCGGTCGGATGGAACACGGCGACGGGGACG
>JBFILF010000138.1:0-11217 GCA_041599835.1 Pirellulaceae bacterium | reverse complement strand
CCCAATCGATTCTCAACAGGCGACCGAATGTGAACCGCCGGTTATTGGATTAAGTGAATCCAATGCCTGTCCGCAGGCGACCACAACTGCTTCAGGCGTACAGCTCATATGGCGTTGGCCGGCCGAACCGGTTGTTAAAGTCCATTGTTGTTATCGGACTTTGCCGAGTCGCCGTGTTCGTTGCAGGTTGCCTAACCACCATTTTTAGTGAAACGGGGAACCAAGAAGGGCGATGGGGCGCAAACTGGGCGATGCGGCAAAAAATTTCGTGAAGATCGAGTTTGCCGGTTGGGCTGGCCCGGAATTGAAATTCATTTCTGGTTTCATCCTGGGCCTTGAAACACCGGGGGCTCGCCAACGATGGTCGGAGGCGACGATTTTGTAATCGTTAGCCGCCGGATTGTTGGCGGATGTATCGCTGATCCGACTCGGAGAATTTGTCCAGCGGTACGGTTATTTCTGTACCGTCCTCCTTGCGAAGTGTTACTTCGTTGTCGTCGTTGACGCGGAGCAACGTCGCGCGGACTTTGAATTCACCCGTAGCATCAGTGAACAAACGGGTGGAGGATTCTTCTGGTTTGGCGGTCGTTTCCACCAGGTAACCATTTTCCTCCAGATATTCCTGGTCGCGGCGGCTCAGTGAGTCCAAGGCCACTTGGATTTCGCTGCCGTCCCGCTTTTCCAATGTGATCTGGCCGTCGGCAAACGATTTGAACATCGCAAACACCGAGTGTTTGCCTGTCGCATCGCGAAACGTGTGAAACTCGGCAGCTCGCGCGACGACTTCGCCAGTCATGCCGGCCGATTCCGCTTCGGTTACCAACTCCTCAAGCGCCTGGTCCAACCTCGGTCCGCGAAGGTTCTTGTAACGAATCACACCGGTGTGGTCGACGAGAAAGATTGTGGGAAACGCACGGATCTCAAATTGCTCGACGATCGGTCCGTTGTCGCCGTCATACCACGATCGCCAATTTAACTTGTTTTTTCGGATCGCCTTTTTGACGGTCGACAGTTCGTCATCGTTGTTGACACCAAGCAACACAAACGGGCGACCTTGCATGTTGTTAACGAGCGACCGCTCGTGCGGGTACATGGCCCGGCAGGGCGGTCACCAATCGCCCCAAAAGTCCAGCATCACGACTTTGCCTTCGTAGTCGGTCAATTTAAACTTCACGCCCTCCACGTCCTTGCCCACGATTTGCGGAATCATGTCGCCCACGTCGGTGCCTGTCTTCCCCGATTTACCGGGAAACGGTGGCAGCGGCGGAGGCCCCGTAGGCCGTTTGTTGCGGGAATTCTCCGACGGCTGAGGCGCGCCGCGGGCGTTTGCCGGATTGTCTCCAGGCGATTCGCCCCGATCGCGCAGGGACGGCCGGCGGGTGGTCGTTCGATCAGCAGTGCGAGGTGCCGAGCTGGTGCGGTCGCGTGGCGACGTGGCCTTCGCCGCGGTTGCATCGGATGAACGTGGCGTGTCACTCGAGCCGGTCCGCGCGCGGTCATGCGAAGACGTCTGATCGCTGTCGGTGGGACGGTCAGCCAGCTGATTGCCGGCGCGCGAGCAGCCCAAAACGACGCCGATGATGACCACTAAAATCCAAAACGATTGGGTTCTGGGCATAACTTTTCCTCGCGCCGTGGTCCGTATTAAGCAGAGAATCGGTGGGCTGCGCCCGCTTGATATATTCCAAAACAATTGGTCATAAGCTGGCGGGGCAAGTTCCTAATACTACCAGTTCGCCGCCGCTGAAACAAATATTTGCAGCGAAATCACCCCCAAATCGCCGCGAAATCGCCGCGAAACCCCTTTGAAAAGCCATTCCCCATTTCCAGTTTCGCAAAATTCAATTCGCTCGTTCGTCTTGGCAGCATCCCCATTTGATCGCACTATTTCGTCCCATGTTATTGGAGACCTCGCTAATCAATTGTTGTGGAAGACGCCGTTGCGAAACGACGGTACCAGGAAAAATTCACCGGACCTGCCAGTTACTCACAGCCGGCTCACGGCGGGAAACTAAGGCCCTATAATGGTGGCGATCATTCAATTTGAAACTGCACTCGACTGCCGGAGACGCGATGAATCAAATTAAGATTTTTACCGGCCTGGAAGATGCCACCGAAGAATTGACTCGCGACATCAATCAATGGCTGCGCGAATCCGGCGCCAAGGTGCTGCAGATCACCGGCAACATCGCTCCCCAATCAATCAACATGACCGAGCAGGTGACTCCGTTGCCCGGCAGCACCGGACCGATCGGTCATCGGCTGCCCAGCGACATCATGATTGTCATCCTGTACAGCGAGGAGTGACCGGGATCGCTGGGAACGTGGCGGATGGCAGTTTGGCCTGCCGGTTCAACGCGGCATGAAATCTCCGCCACCAGGCATTTCAGCCACTCGCATGGTTGGCGGCTCGCTGCGTGACGTCGAGTCGCTGCCGGCGTTGATCTGTTTAATCCGCTGAATGACTTGTTGCGTGATATCGACATTGGGCCCCGCCGCATAAACCTGGCTGGACGTCAACACGATCTGCATGCCGTTTTCCTGGGCGATCTGGTAGGCGACGGGGCGAATCTCGGCCAACAGTTTCACTTTCAATTGAGCCTGCTGGGTTACTAACTGTGATTGCGCGGCCTGCACCTGCAAACCGATTTTTTGCTGGTGTTCGGTAAGCAGGCGATCCAGTTCACTTTGCTGTTGTTGATTCAGGTCCTGGCCGTATTCCGCCTGGATCGATTGGCGCTGTTGATTGAGGTCCGATTTGAGTTGGTCCAACTCGTCGATCAATTCATTTTCGCGCTGTTGCAGCGCGAAATTGATTTTGTCGCGGGCGCCAATCTCCTGGGCCACCACGTTCAGGTCGATCACGGCAATTAGATCCAATGGCGAAGCGGCGTCGCTCTCAAACCGTGCTTGCGCGGTATTGGACTGGCGGCAACCCGGCAGCGCGGCAAGCAGATAAATCAGTGCGATCCAAGTCAGTGGCGGCAGGGCGCGCGCCGGTTTCAAGTTGCGCTGCATACAACAGTCCTTTGTTTGTGCTGGCGCGTTGGCGAGCTTTCGACATGCCGGCACCGATTACCGGCGGTGGAAGAGATTAGCAATCGCCGGGCCTCGACGCCATGCTGATTTTGGCTAGCGTTTTCGGAGGTGCTGGCCCAGCGCGACTCGGTTCAGTTGGAGTCCGTTCAGTTGGAGTCGGAAAACCGGTATCCCACGCCGCGGACGGTCTGGATTACCTCGTTGCAATCGCCCAGTTTCTTGCGCAACGAGCGAATGTGGACATCGATGGTTCGTTCCAGAACCAGCGTATCGGCGCCCAGCGCCGCATCGATCAATTCGCTGCGATCGAACGCCCGGCCGGGCTGGCGCATCATGGTTTCCAGCAGCCGAAATTCGCTGGGGGTCAGATCCAACGGTCTTTGATCGACCGAGACGCGGTGCTTAATCCGATCGATTGTAATCCCGCCGCGGGTCAAGATGTCGGCCCCGCTGGCCGATTGGCGGCGGCGCTGCAGGGCTTTCAGACGCTGCAGCAGGATTTTGACGCTGAACGGCTTGGTGACGTAATCATCGGCGCCGACGGAAAAGCCGACAAGCTGATCGGTTTCCTCCGTTTTGGCGGTGAGCATGATGATCGGCGTATCCCGCGTTTCGGGGATGGCCCGCAATCGTCGGCAGACTTCCAAGCCATCAATCCCCGGGATCATCACATCCAGCACGATCATCTCCGGCAATTTGAGGCGGGCCTGGTTCAGTCCTTCCTGGCCGTCGTAGGCGACCAGTACCTGGTATCCTGCTTGGGACAAGTTGTATTGCAGCACGCCGGCCAGCGACCGGTCATCTTCCACGACAAGCACTTTGTTTTTGGGCATGGTTATAACGCAACGTCCTTAAAGTGATTTTTATTGTTCGGCGTCCCGATCGGCAGTGATTTCTGACTTCGTCAAGAATTCGCCATGCCGATGCCGCACAATGTCGCCATCGACCAAATACACGACGTCTTCGGCAATGTTTTCCGCATGATCACCGATACGCTCGATGTGTCGCGCGGCGGAAAAGCAATGCAGTGCGGGTTCCACCAGCGACGATTCCTTTTGCATCAATTCCCGCAACTCAAGAATCACACTGCGATTCAATTCGTCCACGCGATCATCCAACGCAATCACCTCTTTGGCCAGCGCCGTGTCCGAGTGCACAAATGCGTCCAATGCCAATTGCACCATCTGCGTGGCCGTCTTGGCCATTTCGGGCAACCCATCGGGAATGGGAAAATAAGCGTGTCGATGCAAGCTTTGGGCCCGCTCAACGATATTGCAGGCCAGGTCCGCGATCCGCTCCAAATCGGCATTGATTTTCAGCACGGTGGCAATCCGCCGCAGTTCGCTGGCGACTGGTTGGTGCAGCGCGAGGATTTTAAGACATTCTTCTTCGATCCGTACATCGGCCTCGTCAACTTCGTCATCTCCGGCAAGCACGTCGTCCGCCAATTCGAGCTTCTGTTCGCACAGGGCGCGAACGGCGTTGTCGATCATTTGTTCTACCTTGCCGAACAACGCCAGCAGCCGCCGGTGTATGGTGTCGAGGTCGCGGTGAAAGTGTCGAAGCATGTTGGTTAGCCAAATTTACCGGTGACGTAATCTTCCGTTTGCTGTTTGTTGGGACGCGTAAACAGTTTTTGGGTCGGGCCTTCTTCGATCACTTTGCCCTCGTAAAAGAACGCGGTGCGGTCACTGACCCGGGCGGCCTGTTGCATATTATGCGTGACGATCACGATCGTATACTGTTTGCGCAGCTCAAAGATCAAATCCTCGATCCGAGTAGTGGATGCGGGATCCAGCGCCGAACACGGTTCGTCCATCAACAGGATATCCGGGCCGACGGCAATTGCCCGCGCGATGCACAATCGTTGTTGCTGTCCGCCGCTGAGTCCCAGCGCCGATTGCTTGAGGCGGTCTTTGACTTCGTTCCACACGGCGGCTTTGCGCAATGACCATTCCACCAGATCGTCCAGTTCGCGGCGCGACATGCGATTGAAATGCAACCGCGGCCCAAACGCCACATTGTCGTAAATCGATTTGGGAAACGGATTGGGCTTTTGAAACACGATGCCAATCCGCCGCCGCAGTGCCACCACATCGGTACCGGACGCCAGAATATTCAAATCGGGCAACTCGAGCGTCCCCGTCGCGCGAGCGCCCGGGATCACGTCATTCATGCGGTTGACCCATTTCAGCAACGTCGTCTTGCCGCACCCGCTGGGTCCGATAAAGGCGGTCACCCGTTTCTCGGGAATTCTCAAGCTGATGTGCTCCAGTGCCTGAAAATCACCGTACCACGCGCACAGGTTGTCGATCGTCAGCATCGTCCTCTGGTCATCGGCCTGCTGTTCCTCCATATCAGAAAAACGGCTGGTATCCGTCGTGATTGAATTCGCTTGGCTCATAACAACTACCATTTGAGGGCCGATACCGAGCTTCTCACGAAAGCGGTTTGTGGGTCCAATGACGAATGGCGATGGCGATCGAATTGAAAGTCAACAACACCGTCAACAATACGACAATACCACCAGCAGCCACATTTTGGAAATTAATCGTCGCGGTGGCATCCACCGGCAACCCCGACCAGTAAAAAATCTGGATCGGTAACACAGAATAGGTATCCATCAGGTGCTTGGGCGAAGATGCGATGTACACAATGCCACACAGCATCAAAACCGGTGCCGCCTCGCCGATCGCCCGGCTCATCGACAAAATGGCCCCCGTCATGATGCTGGGAATTGCCGCGGGCAATGTCACGTGCCGCACCACCTGCCACGGTGTGGACCCCAAACCCAAGGCACCTTCGCGAAGCGACGATGGGACCGCTCGCAACGCTTCCTGCGAAGCAATAATGATCACGGGCAAGATGACCAACATTAACGTCAAGCTGGCCGCCAACACGCCGCGACCAAAGGGCAGTTGCACGTAGTACCACGCCTTTTTCGGAATCGGGCCGCCCTCGGCGTCGGAGCGCAACGTGCGGCGGAGCACCGCTTGATCCTCGGGCAATTCATCGTCTGGACCAATGATGTTTAATGTAATTGGGCCCTCACCGGTTTGCGCCTCCATGCCGTCGACGAGTTGCGGAATGCTGTCGGCGCGGGCCACCGGAATCGTTACCGGAACCATGCCCTCGGTCAGGTACTGGTAATAATGTTTTACGCCAAACTGCAATTTGGGTTGCTTGGCCGATCCAAACAGACCGAACATTGTGGCGAACGCCGTCAATCCCAGAATGCCGTAAACGATCGATGGCACCCCGGCCAGATTCGTGATATTCAGCTGAATCACGCCTCGGCAAAAACGCAGGAACTTGCCGGTGGGTTTGAACTCTTCTAAAAACACTGCCGTGCCCACGCCTAACGGCAAGGCAAACAGGGCGCAGCCCAAGCAAACCCAGATCGACCCCCACAATGCCGGTCCAATTCCAGCAGCAGCGGGGTCGGATTTGGGTGTCTCCTTGAGAAAATGCTGCACATGCGCCGCGGTCGTTGCGTCCGGTTCCGGAGTGGGACAATAGACCAGTTTGAACTCGCCCCCAAAGTCAAACCCGTTTTTGCGGCTGCGACTCAATCCAACCAATTGGGCAGCGTCAATTTTCAGATCGCCCTGGATCAACCGATCCCCGCCAAAGCTCCGCAACTTGACAGGTTGGAACCGCGTTCCCTCGACAAGATCGTGCCAAAATACGGTTTGCAGCGCGCTGACCCGGCCAGCGGTTTTCCTGGGCCGCACTCGCTTTAATTCGTCGAGGTCGATCGCGGTGAATGTCGCTGTTGCAAAATCTGTGGTTTGCGGCCGCTGACCGATCACCAGGTTGGCCCGCCACCCGGCGGCGGCGGAGACGCGGCCAGCCAGTTTTCCTTCGACCACCAACTGACCTTCGACTTCTAGTTCGTCAAATTGAAAATCGTCAGCCGCCGGATGGTGTAGCACCAAAATCGTGGCGTCATTGTTCGACTCCGACGCCAGTGGTGGCACGGTAACGCCGATTTGCCTGGCCAGTTCCAACACGTTTTGGTTCCCGGTGGCCGGCAGCAGTTCAAATGCTGTTTCATCCAGTTTTTGCCCGAGGCGGAACGAGAACAAGCCGATACGCGCTTGGCCGGCGCCTCCCCCGGCCGCATCTTGAAATGAAATATCGTTTGCGTCGCCCAATCCGCCCCGGACCAACTCAGTGACGTGAAAAATGCCTTGAATCCCATCGCCGGTCGCTAACGATGGGGGTGCCTGGTTGTCGCCGTCTGCAGCGTTTCCGTTGTCTGGGGGCCTCTGGGGGATGACCAGAACGCGGCTTTCCGCAACTTGTGTGTCTGCGTGCGGTCCAAATGCGGGAATGGCACTGAGCACAATCGACATTAGCAACACGCCCAGGATGACGATCGAGGCGGTCGAGATGATGACGCAGACCGACAGGAACGCCAGGCTCAACAGCTTGCGGCGGGCGACCGACGAAAGCGACATGTTGGCGAAATCGGGTTTGGGCGCGGATTCGTTCACTCGTAAGCCTCACGAAATCGCATGCGAATCACGTTGCCCAACAGCGTCAGCGTCAATGTCATGGCAAACAGGGTGGCCGCCACGGCATAGATCGAAAAATATTCCACGCCAAAATTTTCCACATCACCTTTGGCCACCTGAGTGATGTAACCGGTCATGGTTTGAATTTGATCGCGCGGATCGACGGTCAACACGGCGCGGCCGCCGGCGGCCAGGGCCACGATCATCGTTTCGCCGATGGCCCGCGCGGCCGCTAACAAAGACGCCGAGATGATCCCGGACAAGGCGGCCGGCAAGACGACTTTGACGGCCACGTCGAACTTGGTGCCGCCTAATCCATAAGCGGCCTCGCGGAGCGAGCGGGGCACGGAGTTGAGCGCGTCTTCGGACAGCGAACTAACCGTGGGCAAACACAAAATCCCCACGGCAATTCCGGCGCTCAACGCGTTATAAAAATCCACTTCGATCCCCAGCGTGTTCTGCAGAAACGGCGTGATTATGGTTAGCGCAAAAAAGCCGTACACCACCGTGGGGACGCCAGCCAAAATTTCCAGCACTGGTTTGAGCACCGACCGCACCGCACGCGGCGCGTACTCGCTGAGAAATATGGCCGTGATCAACCCCAGCGGCAGGGCGACCGCCATCGCGATCACCGTGACCCACATCGTGCCACATATCAGCGGCCAGATGCCAAAGTGTTTCTCGGCACCCAGCAGCGGATTCCACTTGGTTCCAAAGGCGAACCCGGAAAACGTAATCTCTTCAAAACGAAAAAACCGAATCGACTCGCCAAACAAAAGAAACAAGATCGAGGCGGTGATGAAAATCGAAAAGGCCGTGCAGCCGATCAAGCTGCCCTTGATGACGGACTCTTTTGAGCGAACCAGTGCCAGCGACCGCATCGACCGTTTGGTCAATACGGCAGGCGCGCCGGCGGAACTTGATGATGTCGTGGCTGCGGTCGACGCCATGTGAAGACAGTAAAAAGACGCGGGGGCCCCGGCAGAATCAACGCGGTCATTGGCGCCGGGCCAATGACCGCCTCGAGTCAAATGTTCAGTTTATTTAACCAAATTTTCCTTTTTGTACAGGTCGACGAGGGAGCCCGAGACTTTCTCGCCGGCACTGTCTAAAAAGTGCGTCCCGGTCCAGCCATTTTTGAAATGCTCTTGGGCAGATTCGTAAATGTCTTCCGGCAAACCAACATAGCCGACGTCTTCCGCCATTTCAGCGGCGTGGTTCAGATAGTGGTTGACGAACACTTTGACTTCCGGTCGCTTGGCCGCCTTGGCGTTCACATAAATAAATAGCGGGCGCGAGAACGGAGTGTATTCGCCGGACTCAATTGCGGCGGGCGATGGTGATACTGCCTGGTTGGTTTTCGGGTTGACTATCTTGACGGCTTTTAACTTGTCCATATTTTCGAAATAGTAAGCCGCGCCGAAGAACCCAATCGCGTCTTTCGTGTTGGCGATACCCAACACCAGCTGGTTGTCGTCTTCGCTGACTGACATGTCATCACGAATCGACGCTTCGTCTTTGCCGACGACCACTTCCTTGAAATAGTCAAACGTTCCGGAGTCGGTGCCTGGTGCGAAAATTTTTATTTCCTTGTTCGGCCAGGCGGCGTTGACGTCTTTCCAAGTTCTGGCTTTCATGTCGTCCCGGAATATCCGTTTCAGCTGGTCAACCGTCATTTCGTTGACCCAATTGTTCTGCTTGTTCACGACAATCGTCAGGCCGTCGTAAGCAACCGGCAATTCAATGAATTCGATATTGTTGTCTTTACATTGCTGCATTTCCGAAGCCTTGATCGGGCGCGATGCGTCCGAAATGTCCGTGTCCCCTTTGGTGAAGCGTTTAAAACCGCCTCCCGTACCGGAAACGCCAACGGGCACGTCGACTTTGGGACAAATGTCCGAGAACATGTCCGCCGCCTCCATTGAAATCGGCGCCACCGTGCTGGAACCATCAATCTCAACTTTGCCCTGAAGACTCTTCAAGTCCTGAGCTTGCGCGGTGCCCGCCAAAATCATTCCGGCCATCCATAAACACAATAAATTTGAAAGTTTCATTTTTTCCTCATCAAAACTACCAATCAAAAATCGCTAAACCATAGCGGGGCGTTCAGCTTCGGAGCACAGCAAAGCCCGACATCCACCACGAGCATGACACGAGAAAAAGCAACGGTGCCGCATACACTCAAATCAAATCTCCGCCTCGGGTACCGAAGCAGCAATAAGTGTAAGGCGAATTATGAAGACAATGTTAAGAAACCTTTAACAATTGCGGTATTCCGCCGGTTGTTTTTGGTCTTATTCACCCTTGAGGTGAATCATCGATCACGGCCATCGGCCGATGAGGAGCTGGCAAAAAATGAGGTGCCGCTGCCAACCAGCAACGTGGGGTCTCGCTCCAGCGCTTCCCAGTTCCATAGCGGATGGCGAATGGAAAACTGGTTGTCGGCCAACACGCGCGCGCGGACAAACCCCTGGAACGGGTTTTGACTGAATTGAAATCCTTGTGGGCCACCGGCGGTGGCGGTGAAACCTGGCATCGTCAGGAACGCCTCGAATTCGTTTTCACTGTCGATTTCCTGTTGGCTGAACCCCAGTTGGGCCAACCGCTGACGATGTGCGTCGGCAACCAACGAGCGCGGCGCCGCATTCGATTGCCGCATTGATTGAAACAGCTCGCCGGCAAATTGAATTTCTGCCAACAGGTCTCGTTCTGAGAGAAAACCAGTGGCGACGTGGAAGATTTCTCCAGCAGGCGTCAGGAACAAAGTCTGCACATTTTGTTTACCATTTCCACGTACGCAGTCTCCGGCGGGATCTTTCGGTCGATGGCCGATCGAACCGCCCGCCGTCGGATCACCTTGAGTATTGGTAAACGCGCACACAAACTGGTTATTCAACAGATCTTGGACTTGGGGCTCAGAGAACGACACGGTTCTCATGCGGTGGCCCGCGCTTCACATAAATCCTTCCAGATCGCCGAGTACGCGAAACCACATCACCGGCCGGTCGTCGTCGCTGGTCTCGCTGCCCCGTCCGGCAAGTAACGCCTGATCGACCGATGCCTGCCAGCGTATTCCGTACAACATCTTGCCCCGGGCCGCGCGGCCGGGTGATGTGGCGTGATCGACGACGTCCGCCGAACCGCCGGACTGAAGTTTGGAAGTTTTTCGTTTGGCCGTTCTTCGTGGCGGCAATGGTTGAGGGTTTATTTCCCGCAGCACCTTTAACAAATACCTGCGATCTTTGGGTGCCAGCCGCTTTACGGAAATCTCGATTAGCTGATCGTCACCGGCCCGCAATTGGACTAACTGCGAGTCGTAGTCGTAGCCGACAAACACAGCTTCGCCCACCAGCTGTCCCTGGCGATCATGCCAGCTGCGAGAGGGATAATCGGCCGGTTGCGACCAGGCTGATTGGCAAAGCGATAGGGTTGCGAAAACCAAGGCTGCTGAAACAAATGTATATCGCATATTCATCTCCGTTGATTAGCGGCTAAACCGCTGCCTGGCCTGTCGGAATGCTTCGGGCGAAGTAAACCGCAATGTCCGACCGTTCATGTTGATTGCGCCTTCGAATGCACGGGCATTTGCAACTCCGGTTCGATCGCCGGCGGCGGGGGCCGGAATTTGCATCCCGGAGTTCAAAAACTCGGACCATGT
>JBFILF010000137.1:0-11244 GCA_041599835.1 Pirellulaceae bacterium | reverse complement strand
GGTTGGTGTAGAAGATTGGTGTAATAGCCGCGAAGCGGCGGTAATCAATAGCCCCGACCGCCAGGTCGGGGCTAACCAATGTCGCCGCCTTCGCGGCTGGAACAAATCGGCGGTCGCCGTGCGGGCGGCGCCCTTAGGGTTTTCGCGCTTCCAATGCGGCTTTGCGGGCGGCTTCGAATTCGTCGCCGGGGTTCCACGCAGGCAGGGGGAGTTGGTTGGCGGCTTGCAAGCCGGTGTGAAACAGCAATTGCGCGTCCAAAACGGCTCCGCGCAAATCCCAATCGTCGCTGAACTCGTCGCTGGTCTGGTGGTATTTGGTGTCGATCCATTGTTCCAATTGGTGTTTGCCCCATCCCGCCGGTTTGCCAATCACGTGTATGCCGGAGTTCAAATAGACTCCGGGTACGCCGATCTTGGCCAGACTGAATTGATCGGAGCGATAGTAATAGCCCAAATCGGGAAATTGGTCGGGCGTGACTTCGCGTTTTTGCCACTTCGCGACCCGCTCCACGATCCGGTCCATATCCGATTTGCCGTACCCGACGACCACCACATCGCGCGTCGGTCCCAAAATATTAATGCCGTCGATGTTCAGCACGACTGCCAGAAACCCCGGCGGGACAGGCGGATGTTGGGCCATGAATTCCGATCCCAACAGACCCTGCTCCTCGGCACCGACAGCGGCAAACAGCAGCGAACGGCGTGGGCGCTCCTCCTCGGGCAGTGCCGCGCAAGCTTTGGCGATGGCCAACAAGACGCCAACGCCGGACGCATTGTCGACGGCGCCGTTATAAATGTTGTCGCCCCGTTCATCCCGAGCCGTGGCCAAGCCGATGTGATCGTGATGCGCCATGAACACCACCATTTCCCGGCTGAGCTCCGGATCACGGCCCTTCAACAACCCCAGCACGTTGGCCGTGTCCCGGTTACGCACGCGGCATTTCATCGAGATAGACATTGTGGTGTCCAGCGGCACGGGGCGAAAATCTCGGCGCTCGGCCGCCGCTCGCAAATCGTCAAGATCCTTGCCGGCCAACTCGACGACCTGCCGCGCGGCGTCTTCGGTCAACCAACCTTCCATGGTCAGCCGGTCGCTTTGCTCGCCGCGCAAGTCCAATTGTTCTCCGGTCCAGGACGTTTGAACCACCTGGTACGGGTATCCGGCCGACGGTGTGGTGTGGATGATCAGCGCGCCGACGGCACCCTGCCGCGCCGCCATCGCGTATTTGTAATCCCAGCGTCCGTAATACAAGCGGCGTCGACCGGCAAACAACTGCGGGTCATCCGACGGGTCGTTGTTCATGAACAACAGGATTTTGCCACTGACGTCGACGCCTTTGAAATCATCCCAGTCGAATTCCGGCGCCTGCATGCCATAGCCGACAAACACGAGTTCGATGTCATTCAAGCTGACTTCGTCGCTCGGGCGAGCGTTGTTGACGATGTAGTCGTCGTGCCGCTTCAGCGTCACCGATTTGCTGCCGGATTTAAACGTGACGTTTGCTGGCGCCTGGGTCGTGAGGCCAACCAGCGGAACTTTTTGATACCAACTCCCAGCGGACGCGGCCGGTTCCAGGCCCAGCGATTCAAACTGGGCCGCGATATAGCGCTGAGCCAATTCGTCGCCCCGCGTTGCAGGCCCGCGGCCTTCCAGCAAATCATCTGCCAGAAAACGAACGTGGGCACGAATCGTTGATGGCGTGATGCACCGGTCGGCAATTTGCTGAAGGGACGGATCGGGCTGATCGGTTGCCGCACGACCCGATTGCTGTCCCCTCGCCACCGACGGTGGCGCCAAAGCGATCATGACGATTATCGACAATCCCAATGCCAGGTATCGGCTTCTCACTTCGAGCCTCCAGAAATACAAACCGAAGAACATGCCAATTGGCATTATAGGTGCCGATCCAACGGGCGCGGACTGCCGGCATGCGTTGTGCCGTTTTTGTATTTGAGCCAGTCGGTTAGATTAGCGGGTCGCAGCCAGGCACAACGGAAATTGCAGCGAGCGAATAACGGTCATGAACTTACTCTTATTCAGCGACATCCACTGCAGCGGCTCGGCCGTGGCGCGGTTGATCGATTTGTCGAGGAGAGCCGACATCGTGGTCGGCGCCGGGGATTTTGGGACGATGCGACGCGGCCTGCGCGAGACGCTGCAGCCGTTTCGAAACCTCGATCGTCCGATCGTGATGGTTCCGGGCAACGCGGAATCGGACAGCGAATTAAGAGAAGCGGCCGATTGGGCCGGCGCTCATGTCGTCCACGGCGATGCGGTCGCGGTCGCGGGAACCACGTTTTTTGGACTGGGCGGTGGAGTGCCCGTAACACCCTTTGGCGCGTGGAGTTTCGATATAAGCGAAGATGACGCCGCCCAACAATTAACGGACTGCCCGTCCGGTTGCGTACTGGTGACGCACTCGCCGCCCCACGGCGTCGTCGATTTATCATCGGGCGGCAAACACATCGGCAGCACTGCCATCCGCGAAACGGTGACGCGGTGCCAGCCCCGCTTGGTCGTATGCGGCCATATTCATGATTGCGCCGGCCAATGGGAGACGTTGGACGAGTCGCCGGTCGTCAACGCCGGACCGCATGGCATCCTCTGGAATCTCGAGACCGGCCAGCCGGTCAACGACAAATAGATGTTACCCCGTTCGATCACCACACGAGCCGGTTGATGACGTCGACCATTATCGTATCTGCGATTGTCTTTTTGGCCCTGCTGGCTCTGATCCAATTCGTGCTGGTTGCCATATATTGTCGCGCACTCGCGCGGGTCGACGGAAAGTCGGATCGGTCGTTTCAACCTCTAGCCACCGTCATTGTCTGCCTGCGCGGCGCCGATCCGTATTTGCAAAATTGTCTATTGGCATTGTCGAATCAGCGTTATGACCAGTACGACCTACTTTGCGTTTTGGATGATTCGCAGGATCCCGCCGCGGAGGTGTTGGATCAAATTCGCGAACGGGGAGATTCCAATTGCCGGATCGAAAAGTTAATTGCCGGTGAACCCAGCGGTCATTGCAGTCTCAAATGCCATTCGCTGGTAAGTGCCATGCAACAAATCGACGAAAGTGTCGAAGTCGTTGCACTGGCCGACGCGGACACGATCGCGGATCCCTATTGGCTGCGCGATTTGGTCGCGCCGCTGGCCAATCCGGAAGTTGCCGTAAGCTCGGGCAATCGTTGGTACCAACCGCCGGACCACCGGATGGGGACGCTGGTGCGGTATATCTGGAACCTGGCCGCTTCGGTGCAAATGTATCTGTACCGGATTCCCTGGGGCGGTTCGCTGGCAATGCGGATGAATTATTGGCGCGACACCGATTTGAAACAGCACTGGGAACGCGCCATGTTCGAGGACACGATGTTGGCGGCACACGTGAAACGGCATGGACGTCAAATCGCCATGGTGCCGTCGTTGTTGGTGGCCAACCGTGAAAGCATCGATTATCGCGGAGCCTTGCAGTGGATTTGCCGCCAGTTACTCAATGTACGGCTGTATCATCCCAAATCGATCCTGACTGCCCTGCACTGTTTCGCCACCAGCGGAACGATTCTGGTGCTGCTGCTGGGTGGAATCACTGCGACGATGACGGGGGTGGTGGCCGGTGACTGGTCCTTGGCCTGGGGAGCTTGGGCGGCGTTGGCCGGTTACCTTTTGTACTACGTGGTAATCTGGAATTGGCTCGAGCGAAGCGCGACGCGCGTCATTTCGTTGCGGCGGGATCGGCGGCCTCCGCAGTCTTTGACTTGGCGGTTGACGTGGGCCATCGCCGTCACGCAATGGGTTTACACCGGCGCCACCATTTCGGCGATGTTTTTAAAACGCATCAGCTGGCGAGGCGTGCAGTATTTGATCCGCAAACCGTTTGACGTGACGATTATCATCGCCGAGAAAACGATCTGTCCCAGCGCGGGCCGGTTTTACGAGACAGAGTCGATCGAGCACAGACCGCTTATTTAAGAGGCGGGACGCAACAGTTCTGACTCGCTGGCGGCCAGCGCGTCGCTAATCAAGGCCGTGGGCAGGCCAATTTGGTTGAGATGGGATTCAAGTTCAGCGGAGCGCAATTCGATCAGCGCGGCCGGGTCGCCCAGCCAGCCCGGTTCGATGTTCCATTGATTGCCGCTACTGGCGATGGTCCAGTCGCCGCCACCCGGTCCTACGATGCGTACGCCAATTTTGCGAGCATTGAGCTCGCGGGCTTTGCGCGTCAACTGTTGCAAATGTGCCTGATGGCTGGGTACGTTTACTTTTCGCGGCTTGACCTTGCCCCATTTGTGTCGCATTCCAAAATCGAGATAGCGGTGAACCACCTGGCGGTCGATTGGCGGGCAAGGAATCTGGGCCGTGTATTGACGCAGATTCGACATATCAAACGTGGGGTCGCTGGTCTCGTAGTTTTGATAAATGGCGATGTTTTCGGCCATAAGATTGGCGAATTCTACATCGACACTCTCGCAACGATTTCCCCGACCGCAAAATTCCACGCCAAATGAATCGAAATATTCGTAACAATCTTCGATCAAGCTGCGGGCCGTCAACGCTTGGTCGGGAGCCAAGTGGTAGGTGTTGCCGTGCGCTGCCGGGTTTTGGAACATTTCGCAGATGATGCGCGAGACCCAATCCACTGGCACGACATTTCGCGGTTCATTGCCCTCCAGCGGCAACTGGATCCGCGTGGCGAATCGCCCGGAGGCATCTTGTTGTTGTTGTGGCACGAGCATGGCAAACAGGCGGAGATAAAGGTAAATCCCGTGATAGGTGCTGGTGTATCCGGTTTGCGAATCGCCCGAAATGACGACGGGTCGGTACACCGTCAGCCGCTGGAATCGGCCGTCCTGCCGCACAAACTTCTCAGCTTGGAACTTGCTTCGTTCGTATTCATTGCGGAACGCCTGGCCGCAATCAAAGTCGGATTCCAGGATCAATCCCTGCCGTTGCCCGCAAACATATGCTGTTGAAACAAAATGAAAATCCTGGATCCCCGTTTGCTGTGCCAGCCAAACGGCGTTTTGGGTGCCGCCAAAATTGGTGCGCCACGGTTCCTGGGCTAAATCGGTGCCATCGAATTTGAGGACGGCTGCGTTGTGAATCATCCGATCACAATGGCGGCGAATCCAGTTTTGATCGGCGTCCGACAGCCCCAAATGTTTCTGGGTAACGTCCCCGCACATCACCACTGGCCGCGGCAACAGCCGGCCCAGCTCGGATTCCCAGTGCTGCATGATTCGTTCCACGCGGTGGGCGGCCGACTCTGTGCGTTTGGGGCGCGCCACGATCGCCAGCGGTTGCCCCGCCAGCAACAAATCCCGCATTAGATACTGGCCCACCAAACCGGTGGCGCCCGTCAGCAGCGCATATCGGTTGACCCGAGAATCAAAGGACTTAATCTGAATCTTGTTCAAGGGTTATCCTAGCAGCAGTTCAATGAGGCAGGCTCGAGGTCGCCGGAGTCCAGATATGATTCCGTTCGACGTGGCAACCGTGATAAGTTCACTAATACATCAGATTCGACATTAGTCTCCAGATTAATCTAATCCGCAACCGGACTCCTCTAAAATTCGACAAATTCAGATTTGTTTTTTTGATCGGTAATGCTTGACATGAATGCCCGCCGGCGTGCAAAAATTGCGAAAATTTCTGTGCTGGCCGGTTTTCTCGCAGCCAAATTAACGCTTGATGCGTTAGCGCAGGCTGCTGGCGACGCGGAACTTCGCCTGGTCGATCCGGACCATCGCCCCATCGGCGCCGAACGCGTTTCGAACGGATGGATTGCGCTGTTCGATGGATCCAGCTTGTACGGTTGGAAACGCCAGTCGCAGGCGAATTGGCAGGTCCGCGATGGCCAGATTTTCGTCGACCGAGGTGAACCAGGCCTATTGCGGACGACCAGCCAATTCAGCAATTTTGAACTCTATCTCGAGTTTCAAGCGGACCCACGAACAAATAGCGGAGTGTTTGTTCGCACCAGCCCACAGCCGACCGATCCGGCGATCGATTGTTACGAAATTAATATCGCGCCGACCGATAATCCCTTTCCAACGGCGTCCATCGTCGCCCGAAAGCGGGCGGAGCCGGTCGATGTGCCGCCGCGGCAATTCAATCAAATGATGATTACGTGTGTCGATGACCAAATCCGCATCGCTGTTAACGGTCAGCAAGTCGCCGATTACAACGATCCGATGCCCCTCGGTCGCGGTTACATCGGGCTTCAATTCAACTCGGGCCAAGTTCGATTTCGCAACGTGTGGTTGCGGCCGCTTGGATTGACGGTGTTGCTGGACGGCAGCAATCTGGAACAGTGGGTTCCTTACCCGGAGACCGATGGCAAGTTCGAGCTTACCGAATCCGGTGAATTGCGAGTGACGGGCGGACCGGGTCAACTGGAGTCCAAAAATAGGTACGGCGATTTCATTCTGCAGCTGCAGTCCAAGACTAATACGAAAGGCCAGAACTCGGGCGTGTTTTTTCGCTGCATTCCCGGCCAGCAATCCAACGGTTACGAAAGCCAGATTGACCATGCAGTTGAGGAGGACGATCGCGATCGTCCGGCCAATTTTGGCACTGGAGGAATTTTTCGCAGAACGCCAGCGCGGCGAGTCGTCTCGAACGATCAGCAATGGTTTGCCAAAACGATTGTCGCATGCGGACCTCACATCAGCGTGTGGGTCAACGGTTACCAGGTCGTCGACTGGTCGGATACTCGGCCACCCGATCCCAACCCTCGTCGAGGCCGTCGGTTGGAAGCTGGAACGATCATACTGCAAGCGCACGATCCGACGACCGATGTTCTGTTTCGGTCGATTTCGGCTGAAGAACTCCTGCCTCGAGGCCGTTAATCATCGACATCGCGAATTGGATCGGGCGTGGAAATGTCAACCGCCGCGGCCGCCAGGAGCCTTTAGCCCTTGGCCGTTGCCTCGCGGTCGCGGCTCGATTGTGATTCGGCGCGCGTGACCGTTAGCGGCCGGGGTTTGAACGAACAAACCCGCCGCCAATTGTGGTAAAATGATCTAACGGTTGGCGAATAAAGATGATTGTCAGTCAATTGCAATGCTCGGTCTCGGTTTACGCAATCTGATTTCGTTTGTGGCTGTTGCTTGCGGCACGGCTATGGCCGCCGCTCAAACGGCGACGGACATCGATTTTGTGTCGCAAATCCGCCCGATTCTGTCCGACAAATGCTTTAATTGTCATGGTCCGGATGCCAGTCATCGCCAGGCGGACTTGCGGTTCGATTTGGAGTCCAGCGCTACTGCGGATTTAGGGGGATACCAGGCGATTGTTCCGGGCGACGCCGAACAATCCGAAATGGTGGTGCGCTTAACAGCTGCCGACGCCGACGACCGCATGCCGCCTGTCGACTCGGGCAAGTCGTTAACTTCGGCCGAAATTGAGCTGGTCATTAAATGGATCGAACAAGGTGCCAAATGGCAGCAGCATTGGGCTTACGTGCCACCTCGCCGACACCCGCTGCCCGACGTTGAAAACGATCAGTGGATCGACAATTGGATTGACGGTTTCGTTTTGACGCGGGCCGAGTCGGCTAAGGTCCCGCCGACGGGCGATGCCGACCGTCGCACGTTGATCCGACGGTTGTATTTCGATTTGATCGGGCTGCCGCCTTCACCGGCGGAAGTTCAGTCGTTTGTCGGCGCCCCCGCGCCCGATGCCCAAGCGGTCGAGGCGGTCGTCGATCGTTTATTGGAGTCTGAACATTTTGGTGAGCGGCTGGCGATTTATTGGTTGGACCTGGTGCGTTACGCCGACACGGTAGGCTATCACGGCGATCAAGATCACAACATTTCTCCCTACCGCGACTGGGTCATTGATGCGTTGAACGACAACATGCCTTTTGATCAGTTCACGCGCGAGCAGATCGCCGGAGACCTGTTGCCGAACAGCACCACCGATCAAAAGATTGCCGCGTCGTACAACCGCCTGTTGCAGACGTCGCACGAGGGCGGCGTGCAACCCGGTGAATACATGGCGATCTATGCCGCCGACCGTGTTCGCAATTTGTCCGCAGTGTGGATGGGTGCCACGGTCGGGTGCGCTCAATGTCACGACCACAAGTACGATCCGTATACCAGTCGAGATTTTTATTCGCTGGCCGCCTTTTTCGCCGACATCGACGATGCCGAGCACCTGACCAAGGGCGTTGACGCTGTCCCCACCGCTCGTCATCCCGAAATCAAGGTGTTCACACGCCGCGAACGAACGGCGATAGCGCGGATCGAGCGGGAAATTTCCCTGCTAGAAGAACGAATGCAGGACGGTAACGATACCGACGATTCAGCACGGCGGCAGTTGGAATCGTTAACGGCTGAATTGGAGCGGATCAAATCGAACCAGCGGTCGATCATGCTGACGCGGGCCCTGGCCGAGCCGCGCGAGACGCGCATCCTGCCGCGCGGCAACTGGCTGGACAAATCGGGTGAAGTCGTGATGCCGGCAGTACCAGAATTCCTGGGCAGCATTGCCGACAGCGGCCGGCGGGCCACCCGGTTGGATTTGGCCGACTGGTTGACTGATGCCGAATCGGGCGTTGGTTTATTGACGGCGCGCGTGTTTGTGAACCGTTTGTGGTACCTGTTTTTTGGTGCGGGAATTTCCCGCGACGTGGGCGATTTTGGTGGACAAGGCACGCCGCCCGCGCACCCGGAATTGTTAGACCGGTTGGCAATTGAATTTGTCGATTCCGGGTGGGATGTCAAACACATGGTGCGGCTGCTGCTGAACAGCCACACCTATCGACTGTCATCCATTCCGACCAAGCGCCAGCTGGAAGGGGACCCCGAAAACAGTTTGTTTGTCCGGCAAGGTCGTTGGCGATTGCCTGCCGAGTTGATTCGCGACAACGCGCTGGCAGTCAGTGGTTTGTTGGTTACGGATATCGGCGGGGCCAGCGTCAAACCGTACCAGCCGGCGGGTTATTACCGGCATCTGAATTTTCCGCAGCGCCAATACCAACCTGACCTGATTCCACAAAAACAATGGCGGCGCGGGTTGTATGTGCACTGGCAACGTCAGTTTTTGCAACCGATGCTCAAGGGCTTCGATGCGCCCATGCGCGAGGAGTGCACCGCACAACGTCCGATCAGTAATACGCCGACAGCCGCGCTGGCGCTGCTGAATGATCCCACGTTTGTCGAGGCTGCCCGCGCTCTAGCCCGGCGAACGATCAGCGAAGGCGGTGACAGTGTCGATCAAAAAATTACCTTTGCATTCCATTGGGCGACCAGCCGCCCGCCCCAACCGAACGAACTGGATGTGCTGCGCGACGTATTTCAGCGGCAACGGGCTCGATTCGAAAACGATCGGCAAGCTGCCCAAAAACTGCTGGAGGTCGGTTTACTGGACCAGCCCACCAATGACCTGCCGCAACACGCGGCCTGGACATCCGTGGCGCGTGTGATGTTGAATTTGAACGAGACGATAACCAGGAATTAGGTAAACACCTTGACCGTGTACAACGCAATCAATCGACGCACATTTCTCAGCCACACCGGAGTCGGTTTGGGTTCACTGGCACTGACAAACTTGTTGCTCGGCGAAACCCTGGGATCCTCGGCCGGTGCTGACAACGGCTTGCCGCATTTCAAGCCGCGCGTGAAACGCGTGATTTTTTTGTGCATGGCTGGCGGACCGTCACATTTAGAGACGTTTGACTACAAGCCCGAATTGGCGCGGTTGGACGGCCAGCCGATGCCCGAGGCATTTACGCGCGGTCAGCCGATTGCCCAGCTGCAGGGCCAGGAACTCAAATGCCAAGGGGCACTGACGAAATTCCGCCGGTACGGAAGCGGCGGCCAATGGGTCAGCGACTTTTTGCCATGGCACGCGAAAATGATCGATGACATCTGTGTCGTCAAATCAATGGTGACCGAGCAAATCAATCACGATCCGGCGCACACGTTCATGAATACGGGGGCACTGGTTAGCGGACGGCCTTCGATGGGGTCCTGGGTCACCTACGGATTGGGCAGCGAGTCAAACGACTTGCCAGGGTTTATCGTGTTGACCAGTCGCGGCGGGCGAAATCCCCAACCGATTTCATCACGGCAGTGGGACAGCGGATTCCTGCCTGGTCGATATCAAGGCGTCGAGTTCAACGCGGCCGGCGACCCGGTGCACTATGTCAGCCGCCCGCCGGGAATCCGTCCAGTCGATCAGCAACATGTCGTCGACGGGATCAATCAACTGAATCGGCTTCGCAACCAGACAGTGCAAAACCCGGATATCGCCACGCGCATCGCCCAATACGAACTGGCGTTTCGCATGCAAACCTCAGTACCCGAACTGATGGACATCTCCGACGAGCCGCAACACATTCTGGATTTGTACGGGGCCCAACCCGGCGACGGCTCCTACGCGTCAAATTGTTTGCTGGCGCGCAGGCTGGCAGAGCGCGGGGTGCGATTCATTCACCTGTACCACCGCGGTTGGGATCACCACGGCGGTTTGGTCAAGTTTATGAATATCTGCTGTGGATTGACCGACCGGCCGACCTGGGCATTGATTCAGGATCTCAAGCAACGGGGAATGTTGCACGACACGCTGGTGATTTGGGGCGGCGAATTTGGCCGGACACCGATGTTTCAAGGAAAAGGCGGCGCGGGCCGCGACCATCACATCAAGGGATTCACCATGTGGATGGCCGGTGGTGGAATCAAAGGGGGAATCTCGTATGGCGCCACCGACGAATTAGGCTACCATGCCGTGCAGGATCGCGTTCACGTGCGAGACTTGCACGCCACCATGTTGCATTTGCTGGGCATCGACCACGAGCGGTTCAGCGTGAAACACCAGGGATTGGACATGCGGTTGACCGGCGTGGAAAAGGCGCGGGTGATTAACGAGATCCTTGGATGAACAGTGCGGTGTTTCGTAAATGCCAACGCGTTTGAAGCGGAGCGCTCTGCGTGATGTCACGCGCGCACAACTCTGGGGCGGCTAAATAGAAAATGTGTTGGGACGCGATTTGCTTAACGTCCAAGCATTGCGGCTTTCAGGTTGGCGTCGGCCGGGCGGTCTGATAACCAAATGCCGAACACGGCTTGCTTGAACTCCAGGCCCGCGATGACGGCTTTTTGCTGACCATTCTTGTGGACGATGACGCCACTGCCCGGCAAATAGGAAATCACAAATACATCGTTTTTGCTGATGTCGTCGCTGAAACAGTTGCGGAACTGGTCAATTTCGTCTTGCAATGCATCCGTTTGACCTCCCGT
>JBFILF010000136.1:0-11277 GCA_041599835.1 Pirellulaceae bacterium | reverse complement strand
TTTTTTTGAGCCTATTGGTTTGGGTTTTTGTATTTTTCTTCGACTTTCGTCGTTGTTATTTTTTGTCTGCCCTCACCCAAGCCCCGCCGGGTGGCGGGTCTTTTCCCTCTCCCCGAGGGAGAGGGTGTGGAGTTTGAAGATGTTTAACAGACAATTGGCGCAACAAAAAACCCCGCAACGTGCGGGGTGTGTTAGTTGGTCTTGGACGCTCGCCAATTATTCCGTAGGCGAGTCAATTTCATCGATTTCGAAATCGCAGGACGCGGTGCCCGCATCTCGATCAAACCGCATGGCGTCCATCACCAGGTATTCCGAAGCGGTTTCCGGCTCGAAATCCTCATCGAATTCAAAATCGAAATCGTCAAATGCGTTAGGGTTTCGTTCCGTGTCTTTCGTCGCGTCGTTATTCACAGCATCGTTTTTCATGGGCAAACACAAATACGAGGGGATTAATTGGTCCAAGCGATAAAATAGGACATTTCCACAAAAATAAACGGTGACCACTCGTTGCGCATGTCACCGTTTCCTATTGCAGCTTATTTTACGTGTTTACTCAGGGTTGGTCAAGCACTCCCGGTGTCGGAAGCATTCGTTTTAGACTGCCATCCGGTCACATTTCTTTTGAATGTTTTTGTTAATCGACCCATTACGCGGACTGAATCTCGTACGATAAAAGGACCGTGTGAGATAACACCTTGCTGCCGAATGCAGCGGATTGCAGGTTGATCGTCGATGAGTTTTTCAGGCAAAGAAATGAGTGTCGCCCGTTTCGTGGTATGGATGGTCCTGGTTTCGTCAATGGTTGCCTGGGTCGGCGCTGGCGACGTCGCCGGGACCGATCATCCGTTGAAATCCGATCCGACGGGGATCAATTGGGCGTTCACTTTCCAAGATGCCAAGCGCATTGCGCAAGATCAAAACAAGATCATGATGCTCAAGCCGGTTTCGGCTCGGTCGCAATCGGACAACGACCAATTAAGCCCGTCGGCCGAAGCGTGGCGGGCCGGTGTTTTGGTGGATTCGCGAGTCGTCAATTTAATCAACCGCCGATTTGTGCCGTATTATTTCGACATGGACAGCCTCGGATCGGAGTACTCGAAAGAAGCGGTATTCGTCGCACAGAACGCTTGCCCTGAGTTGCGGTTTGAAGCTGCGTTGCCGACGCCACCGGTGTTGTTTCTGACTCCCGAAGGAAAACTGCTGCACCAACTCGGAAACCATGCGACGGCGGACGAATATTTGGCGGCCATGACCGCCGTGCTCAAAGAGAATCCCGAGTATGGTTTGCTGACGGAGCAAGAGGCGGCGGTCCAAGACCCGATGGAGAAGGCCTGGATCCATTATGAACTGCGGCAGTTTGACGAAGCCTTAGCTTCCATCAAATCCGATCAATCGTCGTCGGAAGCATACTACCTGCGTGGTGTCATTGCCCGCGAGCGGGGGGACTGGACGGAGACGCGCCGATCGTTTCGCATGGTGACCGATGTCGCGCGGAAGCGAGATATCATGATCGAGGAAGCACACCGCTACTGGGCCATGAGAAATTTTCGCAGCATGCTGACCGTTCTGGACGGGCTAAACGCCGAGCATCCACGCTACATGGAAGGTATGTACTTGCTGGGATTGGCCCATTACCACCTGGGAGAAACGCCCCGGGCATTCGAGGTGTGGGAACGTGCGATCAAGCATGATCCCCAACACTCGTGGGCGTTGCGGCTGGATTGGACGTGCGGTTTGGCCCGCTTAGGTCGGGAGCAGATGGTGTTGCCACACGAACGCCCTCCATCGTTATTAGGCCGCAACTATTTGACGCCCAACGGCAATCCTGATCTGATTCTGGACTAGCGTCCACATAGAATGCACACTCCGGGTTCGCCGGATCTCTAATCGGTTAAACAGCCATTTCTTGTTTGGTCTTCTATTGCCTCACGCGGAGTGAGGTGACCAAGACGGCAGCGGAAGTGCATGGGAATCGAACCCACCGACCGCATGTTTTTCATACGGCCCAACGGTTTTGAAGACCGCGGCCAACACCAGTTGTGCAGGCACTTCCGGACGAGTCCGTAATCTAGCTCAGTTGCCTGGCGATGCCCAGCGCTAATGGCCCGCCGTCCCTGGGACGGTCAACCGGTTTGTTGGCCTGCCCACGCACGAGTTGCTATACTCGCGGCGACAAGTGCCCCTCTGTTGTGATGGGCGAATTTGAATAAGGGCCTTGCGGAGCAGAAGGAATGGGCACCAGTATCGACGTGCTGTTTTTGTCGATGACCGGTATTTTGAAGGTCGGGCAGAGCTTTGAAGAAGCGGTGTCGGTCGTCGTCACCTCGCTTCGCGAGCACGGGGCGAAACGCGTGGAAAACCCGCCCAATCTCGTCGTGACCGGCACCGGTCGATTGCTGCAACCGATTTTCAACAGCCAGTGGGTCAAATCGGGCGCATTGGTCCTACCCGTCCACACATTCGGCTGGGATCCAGGCATCGTCGCCAACATGGATCAACCGCTGCCCATGTTGGAACGGGCGTAAAGGATCTTCGTTCAATTCCGCCAGTTTGTCGCGACGGTTTGATTATGTTGAGGCGCCCGCAATCGTGAACGACACCATCAACCCGCTGGTCGACGACGCGCGCGAGATCTGGCAGGCCGGCGTCGACGCGGTCCGCGCTGAACGGCTTGTCGAAAACGTGATCAGCCGCCAAGGTGACGAACTGACCATCTGCGGGCATTCGTTCGACCTCGAATCGTTGGGTCGAATCGCGGTCGTCGGGGCCGGCAAGGCCGGTGCCGGGATGGCAGCCGCCGTCGAATCCGCGTTAGGCCCGGAAATCGTGGATGAAAAAGTGATCGGTTGGGTCAACGTGCCAGCCGATTGCGTTCGGCAACTCGCCAAGATCCATTTGCACGCCGGCCGACCGGCGGGTGTCAACGAGCCAACGCCCGCAGGAGTCACAGGCGCGGAACAGATTTTGAACATGGTGCGCGGGCTGTCATCTCGCGATCTATGCCTGGTACTGATCTCCGGCGGAGGCAGTGCGCTGTTGCCGGCTCCGGCGCCGCCGCTGACGCTGGATGACAAGGCGGCCACGACGCGATTCCTGATGCTCGGCGGCGCGGCGATCCATGAGCTGAATGCCGTTCGCAAACGATTGTCGCGAATCAAGGGTGGCGGACTGGCAAAGGCGTCGAGGGCAGGCCAGCTGATCTCGCTGATCATTTCGGACATTGTGGGCGATCCGCTCGATATGATCGCATCGGGTCCCACGGTTCAGGATCCAACCAGCGACGCCGAAGCGCTGGCCATACTCCATCGTCTCGGGGCGGCACCGCCGGACGTGCCACAAGCCGTGTTCGACTTTCTGGAAAACGCTGCCCGGCAGTCCAAAGGGACGCAAGCGTTCCCCGATAACGTGGCGAATCACATCATCGGCAACAATGCTGCGGCCCTTCGCGCCGCCAGCGCCGCCGCGGCGCGACGTGGTTACCAGGTCATGTCGCTGGGTTCCGAAAACTGTGGCGAAGCAAGCCAGGAGGGTCGCCAATTGGCCGCGCGTTGCCTTGTGTTGCGCGATGACGATCGAGGCAACGTCCCGATATGTGTGTTGAGCGGGGGCGAACCGGTCGTGCATTTGGCCCAAACGCATCGTCCTCGCAAAGGCGGACGCAATCAGGAATTAGTACTGGCGGCCGTCGATTACCTGTTCAACACCGGGATGGAACGAATCGTAATCTTGTCCGGGGGCACCGATGGCGAAGATGGTCCGACCGACGCGGCGGGTGCTTGGGCCGATGCCGATCTGCTCCGCCAGATTCAAGTTGATCACCTCGACATAAAATCTTATTTGGAGATCAACGATTCGTATACATTCTTTGATCGGGTGGGCCGTTTGTTGAAGACTGGTCCAACCCACACCAACGTCATGGATCTGCGCGTGGCTCTAATTGCAAAATCTTAGGCGCGAGAGTAGCAGAATTCCGCTTTGACGCATAAGTTATGGCTTTGCATCTGAAGTCTTCGCGACTTGTAGCCACGGTAGTTCGCAAATTTTAATTCCCGGTCGCGCTTCAAAATTTTATTTTGCGGATACCGGGTTGCCGGGAAGTGGACTGCCCATGATCGACGCGATAGCTTCCTGCCAGCCCCGGGGTCCGACGCCGACACGATGAATGCCCGGTAGTCGCATGTCGTACCAAGTGCCGTCGGTACGCTGAATCTGATAGGCAACGTCCATCGATTGCAACATTCCCCGGTCGTTGGGGCTGTCGCCAATGCCATACGTGCGGATGGGCCCGTGGCTTTTCGAATACAGATCGATCAAAACTCTCACCGCACGCCCCTTGCTGCTGGCCGATGACGTCACGGTGTAAAGTTGGCCACCGGAAATGCAAGTCAATCGTTCTTCGGCCAAGGCGCGGCGGAATCTGGACCATTCTTTCTCAGTCAGTTCGGCCAGAATCGTCTCGCTGTACTCGCGTTGTCGGGCACGCCGTGTCTCGTCGTCGCCAAGCCCGGTTAGCTGTGACAATTCCGCGTCGGTCATGTCGGCGTAACCGCGCAAGTTCAGGCGATATTCTTCACGAATCCGTCCCAGCTTTTCCAAGATGGTTGCCGCATCCAATCCCAATTCGACGACCCAAAAATCGTCCAGCGAACGGTGCGGCGGCATCATCGACTCGGCAAAATAGCCTGCCGGGAGGATGATCGCCGAACCGTTCTCGACAATGAACGGTTCGTCAAGGCCGATGGCCTGGCGGTAGTAATCTTGTTCGGCGCGGGTCTTGGACGAGCAAAACACGAGCGGCACACGTCTCGATTTGAGCAATTCCAGCGCCTCCGCGGCGCCCTGCCAAGAGTACGTTTGTCGGTCAAGCAGCGAACCATCCAGGTCCGTAAAAATGACCGGTTGCGGGACGCTTCAGCCGTGTCCGACCGAAGCCACGGTTTGGTGTGGCGCCGCGGGAATATCACCGGCGTTCAGGTAACGTGCAGCGGCGAACAGTTGGGCATACGGGCGGTCCTCGAGCGCCTCACGGAATGCATCGAGGTTCACGTTGATCAACGCGGGATAATAAGTCGGCACTCCGACGTCTTTCGTCTCCAGTTCGCGCTCAATTTCGCGTTTGACCGATTCGGGGCACACGAACGAGTGGTAAATCACCTGCAATGCCTGTTCGACCATCGACTGGATATGCTCGTCGCCTTTCGATTCGTGCATGTGCGGGTTGCGCGATTCCAGCTGGTAGATTTCGATCTGTTGTTTCATCACGTCGGGATATGGCGACGGTCGCACGCCGCCGAATTTTTCCAGCAGACTCATGAAATGTTGCGGTTCAATCGAATATCCTTTGGAATAATCCAGCAACATGGCCAAGTCCATGGTCATGGCGTGTTCGCCGGCATTGCCGGTTTTGATGACCTCCGTATCGAACCCGGTGTAATCGCTGATCAGCGAATTAAGGATCCGATTGGTGATCACACTGCTGCGTCCCCACTTGGCAAAGAACAATTCCGATTTTTTGATTTTCGGCTTGCTGTGCCAGGCGATTCGGACCATCGAGTAATTCGAGTTGCTCATGGCAAAACCGGCGGCATACAAGCGAACGTATTCGTAAACCGCCCCCGGAAAATAGTTGTCGGAATCGACAAAGCCGATATATTGTTTGCCGCACAATCGCGCCAGCAGCTTGCCCGCCAACATACCCTCGGCCTTGCCGTCGCTGATCAACCCCGTTTCTTCGTCCAGCAAATGCGGATAGCCGCCGGCCCGAAACGCTTCGGCGAGTGCCGGGTCCTTTTGATGCACGATGATCATCTTCTTCTTGGAAACATCGGCATATTGCCGAACCGCGTCGAATTCCATCTGAAATCGATCAACAGGTTCACGGGCGCTATTGGAAACCACAATCGTCAGGCAATCGTTGGGTATGCCGACCAACACGCCTTCGACCAGCTTGAGTCGTTCGCCCCGCACGGGCACGACGATCGCCATGTCGCGCGAAATGTCGCTCAGATCTTCATAAGCCAGACGGCGTACCGTGCTTTCTTCGTCCTCGGGACGGGCAAAAGCGCCCATGCCCGAATCCAACTCATACACTTTCTGGACACCGTAAAGAGACAGGGCGCCAAATCGTTCGGTCTCGCGAGGAACTTCAATTCTCATTCTCAACCTCTGCCGTTGGGTTGTTTCGTACGGTTTTCCATACTGACAGCCGGCGCGCCAAATGCAGATGCGGAGTGGTTTACGCGCAATGTCTTGCCGCCCTGGTTGACCATACCCGCCTGGGTCGCAAAATTCGGACCACTGGTTGGACTTGTGCACAACTGCTAGTTTCGAGCGTTTGTGTTTGATAACCGCCCGCGCGATGTCCTGAGCCGCACGGTTCATGTGCACCGCCGCACATTTTTTTAAGATTCCTTAATGTCAAAATCGCCATGAGCCTCGTTGTATTTCCATTCAAACGCGAAGATCCCCACGTCGTTATTCGCAACGTAGAAACCGCCGCGCGTCATCCCCGCGTCAGCCAGGTAATGGGCATGGGCGTCGAGCAAGAGGAAACGTATCAGGCGTTGGCCGAAGCAATCCCCGATATTTGTGGAGAAGCCAACAAACCGGTTGAACTCATGTTGCAGGAGCGAATCGGCAACAAACGTCCGGGAAAAGGCGACGGGATGAACACGGCCCTCCGCTATTTTCTCGACCAGACGGACCACCAGCGGATCCACTTCTACGACGCCGACATAACAAGTTTCAATGCCGATTGGATTTCCAAAGCCGAGGAGGCGGCAGATTTTGACTACGGCGTGGTGCGACACTATTTCCCCCGGGCGCGGACGGATGCCATGATCACTTGGATGATCACGCGGACGGGATTCGCCATGCTCTGGCCCCGGTCGGGTCTGTCCTGGATCGAGCAACCACTGGGCGGGGAACTGCTGTTTACGCGGCCCGTCGTCGAAGCGTTGGTGTCCGACGAGCGCGTCCAGGCGCAAAGCGATTGGGGTATCGACACGCTGTACACGTTCGTCACGTCGCAGTTGGGATTTGCCACCTACGAAGTGAACATGGCCGAAGGCAAAGCTCACAAACTGTACGGCAAGTTGACGGACCTGCGGACCATGTTGAACGAGTGTTTCGCCGCTATTCAATCGCTGAAAAACGAACAGATCACAATCAACGGTGTGCATCGCAGTGAATATCCCGACGTTGTTCCCAAGTCGATTGCTGAAAAACTCGGTTTTGACCTCGAAGGCACCTTGGGTTTGCTGAGCACCAACTGGAGTGAAACTCAAGAGTCGCATTTGGAGAAGTTCTCCCCGCCATTGCGCGACGGCATGTTGGCCAACCGGCAGGCCCCCAAATTTGGATTCATGGACCAGCATCAATGGTTCGACGCCTATGAAGTTTTCCTGGAGCACTATGTCAAGGGTGACGAAGATTGGGAAGAACTGTTGTTCAAGGTGTGGACGGTTCGGGTGCTGCAATACGCCACTACGATCGCCTTGCGCGGCTACAACTTCAGTCAACGGCACCTTCACGATATGATTCTGTCGTATCGGCGAAAGGCGTTGTACAAAGAGGTGAGTCAGACGCCCGAAACGGCGTAACGCGTGTGAAGCCATTTTGGCCGCCTTCCGCCTGCCCCGCCTAATCGGTCGACAACGAAGGCGGCTGAGCGACTGTGTCGACCACCGGAGTCATGGCGACTATAGTCGTTCGTTTTTCGTGATGCGACCGCCGTTGACGACCATCCGGATGGGCACCAGCGATGCTTCGCGCGAGGTTTCAGGTGGAGGCCTTACTCGAAGGCCGCGGAATGTTGGCGGAGTTTCCGTCGGCTGACGGCGCATTCTGACAGCCGGCGGAAACCAACAACAGCAAACCAAGCGATGAATGCTTATTGCACCACGATGCCACGGTAATCCTTTGCCGTGTCCGGGTATTGCGGATCCATTTTATCCAATGTGTTGCGGATTAATTCGCTGACCACCAGGCTCCGGTACCACTTGCGATCAGCAGGAATGATGTGCCACGGAGCGTAGGACGTGTTGCAGCGCGCGATCGCCGCATTATAAGCCTGGCGGTACTCGCTCCATAATTTGCGTTCTTCAAGATCACCGAGGTTTACTTTCCAGTGAGCGTCGGGATCGTCAATCCTGGCCTGCAACCGCTCTCGTTGCTCGTCGCGACTGATATGCAAATAGCACTTAACGATCACCGTGCCGGTATCTGCCAGTAACTTTTCGAATTGGTTGATCTGTTCGTACCGCTGTTGCCAAACTGATTGAGGTGCGAGTTGGCGAACGCGCACCACCAAAACGTCTTCGTAATGCGACCGATTGAAGATGCCGATGTTGCCCTTGCGCGGCACGCGTTTGTGAATCCGCCACAAGAAATCGTGATCCAGTTCTTCTTCGCTGGGTTTCTTGAATGAGTGCACCTGGCAGCTGCGAGGGTTGACGCCGCGCATCACCGTGCGAATCGTGCCATCTTTTCCTGCCGCATCCATCCCCTGCAACACCAGCAACAGCGAGCGGCGATTCTCGGCGTACAACCTGCGAGCGTGATCCGCCATCGCTTTGGCGTTGTTTTCGATGTGTTCGTAAGCTGTTTTTTTTGTAAAGTCGTCCGTTTCGACGCGAGTGGGAATTTGATCCAGTTCACACGTTTCGCCGGGTGGAATTACAAATGGCTGTGTCATATTTCATATTCGATTGAGAAACGGATGGTTGATCCGGGGTAATTTAGCAGCCCTCAAATCGCCTGGCCCACAGATGAAATTGCTTCATCGAATTTCTCGCAAAATTTGCTACTCGTCGTGCGGTTGCAATACGCTCAAGTAATGAGAGTCCAGCGCTGCCAGCATCGATTCAAGGCTTGAATACGGGCCGGGCTGAAACGCTGGCGATTGGACTCCGCGCTGCGTCAGCTCGCAGACGTGCCAGTCCTGGCGATTCACCTGATCCCAGATTTCCGCTGCTGCAGCAATGTCCGATTCAGCTCCCTGTGGAACAAAGAACTGACACGTGACAAACGTCCGATCGGTCGCCAGCCGATCCAAGCGGTGTAGCATCACGTAATCTGGATGCGCGCTGACAAACATATTTGGAAATACCGTGTAGTAATAGACGTGGCGCTGTTGGTCGGCGCTCAGATGGGGAAAACGCGGACCAATGAGTTTTCCATCCCGGCTGACCGTGTCGTAACCATCGTCCAGTTGCATGGGGCCGCCCAAAATCGCACCTTCCAACAAATCATTGGTGGCCGATTTGTACGGCGTCAGGCGATTCAGGTCCGGATGCACCGTCGGGCAGTGGTAACATTCACTGTAATTCTGAAAGATCAGTTTCCAGTTGGCGGCCACTTCGTACTGCAACGTTTTTGCCAGCTGCCACGGGGTTTCGAGCCAGTTTTGCAGTCGATCGTTAAGCGGCCGGAATTCCTTGTGAAAATCGCCACGTGATTTTTCCAGGTTGATCATCACTAAGCCATGCCAGTTGGCGCAGCCGGCCGACAGCAATGAGAATTCGCCGCGATCAAATTCCGCGACATCCATCATGTTGGGGGCGCCAATCAATTGGCCCGCGCAATCGTATGTCCAAGCGTGGTATGGGCAAGTGATGCACGACTTGTCAATATTTCCCCGCTCGGCCTGAACAAGCTGCGCGCCGCGGTGACGACATACGTTGTGAAAAGCCAGTGGATGCGCGTCAGGAAAACGCAAAACGAATATCGGAGTTCCTTGTACGGTGCAGCTGTGAAAGGCCGTGGATCCGTGACAGCCATCAAACAGCTCGTCCTCGTGGCCAAGGCAAAGCCAATGCCCGGAAAAAATCTGCCTGGATTCTTCGGCGAAAATTTCTCGCGACACGAAGTATCGGCGATTCAATCCGGTGGCAATCGACTTGTTATTTCGGTGTTGCATATGCTTACGATGTGGCGACTCCGCCAAAAATAGCACTCTTCAGATTAACGTACCTTTTTGCGGCTGAACATAACGCCTTGCAGGTACCCGATTCATCACTCGAGAAAGATGACGAACAGCGAAAACCCAATGGCCCACGATGGGTGCTCACACGATGTTTTGTGATCGGTTTTCGCATGAGTTGGCGGGTATCTAGTTAACACTGGCGAGGGATCTGGCATCAATCATTTCGAATGTCGCCCTTTGCGATGTCGTGAAATCGCCTTTCTGGCAAATCGTGGCAGTCAGCAATGAAAAAAAGCCTTAACTCTATTTGAGAAAAGGCTTTGTGATATGAGAGCGCTGGGGCTCGAACCCAGGACCTACGGATTAAAAGTCCGTTGCTCTACCAACTGAGCTACGCCCTCGCCACGGTTTTGTAACCGCAATTCGATTGAGTAGTTATACGTAATTGATACCGCAAGACAAGGCCGGCCGGATAACAGACAAAAGCAAAAAAAGCAGATGAAAGATCGGTAATTATCAACAACTCGAATCGGCCGGTCGTGACATTAGACCTGTGTGCCTATACTGCAAAAACTTCGCCCTGCGCCACCAATACAACTGCTGATCTCATGCCTCTAACGCTCAATCCGGAGTGCATTCTGCTCGAAACGCCGGACGTGATCGCCGTCAACAAACCCGGGGGTTTAGCCACTCAGGCGCCGTCAGGCATTGACAGCCTGGAGTGGCGGGTCAAACAGTACTTGCAACTCGCCAGCGGCCAATCCGGCAAAGTTTACCTGGGTGTGCCGCACCGGTTGGATCGGCCGGCCACCGGTGTCATCGTATTCGCCAAAAACAAACGGGCAGCGCGGGAACTTGCTGCGCAATTTCAACGCCGTGAAGTTGGCAAAAAATATTGGGCGCTGGTTTCCGGCTGCGTCGAACCAGGCCTGGGTGAGTGGAGCGATTGGATGCGAAAAATCCCCAGCGAAGCCAGATCGGAAATTGTCGGGCAGTCGGACGAGCAAGCCCAAGTGGCGGTGCTGCGATACCGTGTTCTCGGTTCATCCAGTGACACGAGTTGGCTGGAAATCAACCTGGAAACCGGCCGTTCTCACCAAATTCGCTTGCAAGCGTCGTCGCGAGGTTATCCGGTGCTGGGCGATCATCTGTATGGATCACAAGTTGTTTTTGGACCGGAAACAGAGGACTTGCGTCAGCGATGGATCGCACTGCACGCCCGCCGCCTGAAACTGCGACATCCTGGCAGCCGGGAAGAGATCGACCTGCAAGCGGAACCGCCCGCGGAATTCGCCGCGCGAGTTGAGCAATGCTCGAGACCGGAAACGCCAATGGAGAAATGGTGACCGCAA
>JBFILF010000135.1:0-11382 GCA_041599835.1 Pirellulaceae bacterium | reverse complement strand
TGGTGTTACCGCGCCATCGCCACGAGACGATATCGTTTGCAGGCCGATTGCGACGACGGAACTTGTCAACTTCACCAAAGAAAGTAGCGGCATTGCCCGCCCTAACGGACGGCGCAAATCCATGGCGCCGCTTCGCGGCTTGTCAATAACTCGAATGTTATAGCGGCGACATGCCAGCCGCGAAGCGGTGACAATCAATAGACCCGACCGTCAGAACGATATTTACCAGGCAATGTCGTTGTGTTGGTTCTACGGACTTTTTTTTTGACGGCCCGGCGCGCTCGATATGACCGGGGGGACCGGGTAAAACGCATGGCGCCCCGTGGCGGTTTGACGTTGCAACGCCCGATTCGGCGCCGTCGCCCAGTCCATTGGCGTTGACGAGATGACACGTTCTCCATTAGTCTCTTCCGCCCCAATTCTTGACCAAGGTACCCGGCGAAACCGCTGACCGACGAGTATGAAGTTTCAATCTGTTTCCGCGCTTTGCTTGGCCGCCGGGACCGTTTTTTTCGCAATCATTTTGATGGGTGCTACCGCCGCACCATCTCAAATCGTGCGGCCTCAAATCGTGCGCCCGCAAGTCGTGCGGCCGCTCGACCGGCCATCGCCATGGTTGTCACCTGTTCCCCCGGGCGACGCGCATGAATGGGGATTTGACGCGTTTTCTCAAACTCCGGCCGGTCAGCCACAAGTGCAGTCGTGGCAGCTGTGGGACATACCTTTCGGCAGTTGGGGCAGCCAAGGGCAGTGGGATTTGCCGACGTTGCACGCCACCACGATTAAGCGAACCCGGCAAAAATTTATTCAGAAACTGCATTTCGATTCCGGCTGGATCGTCAAAGACGGTGAACAGGGATTCGGCAACGTATTCTCCGGTGCCGGAATTGCCATGGCGGTCCCATTGGGGACGATCAACAACGTCATTGTCGTGGCGCCACGTTTTCAGGTGGATTGGTTGGATGGACCACGGGTCGTCGACGTGCCGGCTCAGTTGTATTCCACGCAAATCGATATCGGTTGGCGGCTGAAATTCAACCAGCAACTTTCAACCATTGTGGGCGCGCGGCCTGGCTGGTTTCACGACGGGAAATCTCCTGTCGACGGGTTTCGGTTGAGCGGGTTGGCTGTCGTCAGTTATGAGCAAATACCAGACAAACTGACGTGGATGGCCGGCGTCGTTTACCTCGATCGGAACGACTTTAACTGGTTGCCGGCAGTGGGTATGAACTGGTATCCGTCGCCCGACCTGCGCATCGATTTGGTGTTTCCCAAACCCAAAATTGCCCGCCGCGTGGGCCACATCCCTTACCTGTCGGAAGACTGGGTTTACGTTGCTGGTTCGATCGGCGGTAACACCTGGTCGGTGCTGCGACAAACCGGAGTACCCGACGAGCTAACGCTGCGCGATTACCAGATGGTGGCCGGTTTGGAGCGAGTCATCACCGGCGCCAGGGGGTTTTACGTCGAAGCCGGTGTGGTGTTTGGTCGACGGTTGGAGTACGAATCCTCGGGCACCCCGTTACGATTCGGCACGACCGGCATTTTGCAGGCCGGTGTCAACTTTTGACGCCAGCCAACGAATGTTCGCCCAGACAATGCTCACACCTGAGTCAACACGTCGTAAGTCACATGCGTGCCGACGGCAACGCCAAACCCCCGCATCAGGTACACAACACAAAAGAAGACGCTGGCCAGCGTGCGAACGGCAAAGGTGGGCCAATCGAACTGGACTCCGCCCGGGTTAAGAATCTGGTAATGCACAGCCGCAAACAGCAAACTCACCAAAACGATTCCAAACAATGTCGCCGGTACGGTGTTAAAACCGGTTTTACGTACAATCAGAATCACCGAGGACAACATCAGCAGACGAAAAGCCAGTTCCTCATACAATCCAGCACCACAAAATGCCACGAGTTGATGCCAGCCCAACGAGTTTGGTGCGACGTCAATTTGCATCACCGTGGTATGGCCGTGAGTTGACGCAAACTCCAGCAATAACAAGTGATGGGCTTTAGCGGCAAACAACAATATCGCCGCCAGGATGAGTGATTCCAGCAGCATGCCCACCAGTACCGACAGGCGAATCCGCCATTCGTCGTTGCGGCGGTGGTGTAACACCAGTAAGGCACCGCAGGTGACTAGAGGCAACAGCAGAATCTCGCCCGCCCCGATCATTTCCAATATCCATCGCAGCCACACGTCAACGCCGTTGCGAAGCGATTCGTTGCCCAGCAGGATGATCCCCAATTCGTAAACAAACAGGATCGGCACGACAAAGGTCAGGCAGACGATCGGACGTAGCGTTTCCAGGTGGTAGTGGCGAGTCGCTGATTTGGGCGATTTCCGAGGAGGTATATTTGTGAGGCTAACGTCGTTCATGGTCTGGGCAAAAAGTTGGTCCGTCGAGACAGGTCATAATTTATCCATTCCGCATAGCGTGACCAACGTGAATTTGACGCGGTCAAAATGCCGAAAATAACCGGCGGCAGTGCCGGCGCGCCTGAGACAATTCGGCATGACCGGCAACGCGCCGGCGCTCGGCACGTTGACTGATTTGGCCACATATCTCACGATGGTCACAGCGGACTGCCGCTACAGCATGTCGGAACTGGCCCGCTGACCCAGTCCGACCAATCAGTCGAACAGACCTACATGTGTCTGGGTCGCCATCACCATGGAATTCACCGAATACCGATCGCTTTTAGATCGTCCCGTCGCCGTGAAAAACCGCGAGTTTGCGCCGTCGGGGCGAATCCGGCATTTGATTCATGCAGACCAGCTGACGCCGCCGTTCATTGATGATTTGTGTCAGGCGGCAGACATGGTGCGTTTGTTGTCCCGGCAGAAACATTCCGCCGACCGCTTGCGCCAGCTGCTGTCTCACCAGCGTGCCATGTTGTATTTCACGCAACCGTCGACTCGCACCTTTCTTTCATTCATGGCAGCCTGCCAGATTCTGGGATTAACCTGCAACGAAGTGCGAGACCCGTCGACGTCGTCGGAAGTCAAACGCGAGTCGCGGATGGACGCGATTCGCATGTTCAGCAGCTATTTCGACGTGATCATCATGCGATCTCCGCTGGAAAACTTCGCCGAATGCTGTTCCTACTTGATGAACCAATTGGCCGAGCAGGGCATGCGGAACGTCCCCATCATCAATGCCGGCTCCGGCGCCGACGAACACCCCACGCAAGCTTTGCTGGATGTGTATACGTTGAAACGGACGTTCGATTTCAACGATCGCGAGGGAACCGATCGGCGATTCCAGGAGTTGCGGCAACAATATCCCGAGCTGGATCGCGGGCTGGGAGGCAAGACCTACACGTTTTGCGGCGACATTGGACGGGGCCGGACCGTTCGATCGTTGTCGATCGTGCTGTCCCAATACGTGCCCACGCGCATGTTTTTTGTGGCTCCCGAGCAATCCGCGCTGCGGCTGGATGCCAGTTTGAAAAGCCGACTGGAGCAATCAGGTGTTTCGGTCCACGAATTTCATTCGCTGGATGATCAGCACGAGGGGCAACCGATCTTGGAGCTCACCGACTGTTTGTACATGACACGTATTCAGCGGGAACATGACTCGGCCCGGGACGCCGAGGAGATTGACAATATTGATTTGTCCCATTTCCAGCTGACCACCCGACGGGCAGCGATGATGAAGCAATTCGCTCCCATCATGCATCCGTTTCCCCGCGACAGTCTGGTCAACGAAATCCCGGTTGAGATCGACGCCGATCCGCGCGCCATGTATTTTCGCCAAGCCCGCAACGGAATGTGGGTCCGCGCCGCGTTGCTGACACACATTTTTGATGTGGGTGGCGAGTTGCTGGATTTGTGGGAGACGCAACCGGCCGTCTGGGATCCGGTAGCAGGATAATGCAATCGCTGGTTACGGTTTCAAGCAGGGCCGATCGTACGCGCGCGTGTGGAGCGCGCTGCCACATCCAAGCGATATGCAACGGTCCGCGCGCCCCGGTTGAAACCGTTTGTAGTGCGACGTCGCTCAGCGTGCGGCCGGCGAACCAGTTTCAATTGTTCCGACTGAACCGCCTGTGCCGGTGAACGGCCCCTGACACCCGCCGCCGATCGGCGGCAAATCCCCGAAATTACCGGTTAGAATGGTGGTATTGCTGCGGGCGGGTGCCTGGTTCACGGGGACGTTGAATCGGGTCAATTTCGTTGACACAATTTTTTGAGGGCAACTATACTAGTTTGATGGGAAACCGTCGTGCTTTCCGGGGGATCGGTCAGGTCGCTCACCTGGTCCGAGGGCAACGCTCTCAGATGGCCGCACGGATGTGTCCCGTAATTCGACGTCAGCAATTTTATTCGGATAACAACCAGCGATCCGGAGAGCGGGTCGTGTTGGATTTCTGCACCCCAGGATCTTGGACTTTTGAGGTTATCGGCAAATGAATCTTCTCGGCAAAATCATCACGCTGTTAATCATGTTGTTGAGTATTTGCTTTCTCATGATTGCCGTCATGGTCAACGCATCGCATCAAAACTGGAAGCAGATGGCGTTGAACAACAAAGACCAGGTCGACCGCGTCAACCAGGAAAATCGCCAGATCCGTGAACAGATCGAGCAAAAAAATGAGGCGATCAAAACCGAGAAGGTAGCCCGCATGTTGCGGATCCAGCAATTGGAATCGCAGTTGCAGCTGGCGCTTCAGAATTATCAACAGAGCGAGCAACAGCTGAGCGCCGCCGAAATCGCCCGCCAGGAAGGATTGGCCCGGGCTGAGGAGGCCGAAGCGCGGCTGAAAGAGCAAGATGCCCAGATCCAAAACCTGCGGGACACGATGAAGACACTGGTCGAAGACATTGCCACCCAACGGGAAAAAGTCGTTTCGATGACCAATCAGATTTACGAATTGGAAGGCGAGCGACAGAACCTCAAATCCCTGCAAACGGACATCGCCGAAGAAAACGCGAAACTGACCAAAGTGATGAAAAAACACGGCTTGACGTCGGATGATTTAACCCGTCATATCGAGCCAATGCTCGACGGCTACGTCGTGGGTGTGACTGAGAATACGATCGCCGTCAATTTGGGGACCGACGATGGACTGCACAGCGGCCATTCGATCGATCTGCACCGGGACGGCCGGTACGTCGGCTCCGCCGTCGTCACGGTTGCCGAGCCAAATCGATCGGCGGCACGCATCGACCCCGAACTCACCAAAATCGCCATTGAAAAAGGCGATCGAGTGACGACCAATTGGGTGAGAAGCCAAAAGTAGTCGAACGAAACAGAGAATGGTCAGCAGGTAATAAAGGAATTCAGGGACACACCATGTCGGAACCAAGTTTTGAAGCTGGCGCACCGAGCGAATCGTTGGCAACCACCTCCATCGAGACAGCTCAACCCACCCGCAAACACGATTTCAACATCTACACGGTGATGCTAATCGTCTCGTTTGTGGCGTTGCTCGTGGGCACGCTGCTGCTGTTCATGGAACTCAATCAATATGGTAGTTTTCCCGGCTCTTTTCCGTGGAAGACTACGGACGCCGTACCCAAGAGCAGTTTCCTGTTCGACTTGGCCAATCAGTTTCGCGCCTAGTCCCAATCTCGGCGATCCCATCTGAACGAATATCGGTCGGCCAAGGTGCGCGGCCACCTTTCTTGTCACCACATCAATGCGGGCACATCGCTCGGCGCTGCACGCGGCAGCGCGATTCCCGCAGCGGATGGCCCAAAGGCGTTGACGGCTCGGCTGTGTGGTGTTTGTTGCAGACAAATCCGGCTGAAACAGGTACGATAGCGGCGACGGGGCGATCCACTGCCATTGGATCGTTCCCGACACTGTTCGCACAATTCCCATGAATGCCCAATTCCACTGAATGCCCGATGCCGGGCGATTTGCAACAGCAGGTTGGCGTGAATCAAGTTCAAACCACTTCCGATCTTACGACGCTGGTTTCAAAACTCGAAGACAACATTGCCGGGGTCGTGCTCGGAAAACGGGACGTGGCCCGGCTTTGCCTGGTCGCGCTGCTGGCCGGTGAGCATGTGCTGCTGGAAGACGTGCCGGGTGTGGGCAAAACACTGATGGGCAAAGCTCTGGCAAACAGTGTGGACGGCAGTTTTTGCCGCATTCAATTCACGCCTGATTTGTTGCCCAGTGACATCATTGGCAGCAACGTTTTCAATTCACAATCGCACGAGTTCACATTTCATGCGGGTCCCATCTTCAGTAACTTTGTGCTGGCCGACGAAATCAACCGGGCGCCGCCGCGAACCCAGAGTGCGCTGTTGGAAGCGATGAGCGACCGGCAGGTCAGCGTGGATGGCGTGACCCGCCCGCTGCCCTCACCGTTTATGGTCATTGCCACGCAAAATCCGTTCGAGTTCGAAGGCACCTACGTGCTGCCGGAGAGCCAGTTGGACCGGTTCATGTTGCGCATTTCCATGGGCTACCCGGATCGCGAATTCGAACAGGAGATTATTACCAGTCACCAGGAGGGGGAGCCGGTCGATGCGTTGGCTTCGGTGATTGAAACGGGAAAAGTCGCCCTGTTGCAAAAAGCAGTTCGACACGTGCGCGTGGAGCCGTCGATTTCCAGATACATGCTGGACGTGATTCACGCCACGCGCGATTCCGATGAACTGGACATTGGCGTCAGCACCCGCGGCGCGCTGCTGTGGCACCGCGCGGTCCAGGCCATGGCCGTTGTCGACGGACGGGACTACGCCATTCCCGACGACGCAAAAAATCTGGCGATTGCGGTGCTGGCCCACCGCGTGATGGCCAAGGGATTCACGCAAGGGGGGCAACGCGAATCGGTGGAAGCCATTACCCGCCGAATCATCCAACATGTGCCCCTGCCTTAGCGGCAGCGGCGCCACCAGTTAAAAGACCCAATGAGTTATCCCCCTCGCAGCACCCGAATCACCTACGAAGGACTGTCCTTTCTATCCATCCTGGTGTTCATCATTCTCGGTTCGATCTTGCGGCAGATTAACCTGCTGGTGTTATTGTCCGGGTTGATGATTGCCCCGTTGTTTTTTAATTGGCGGATTTCCCGGAAAATGTTGGAGCGGGTCAAATTCCGCCGCCGCTTACCGGAATGGGCGCACGCCGGTAAACCGTTTGTTGTGGAATGGCAGGCAGAGAATCATCGCTCCCGGGTCAGCAGTTGGGGCATTAAGATTTCCGACCAGATCAGGGCCCAAGGCGCCGGCAAGCGTGAGATAGAAAAAATCGACCTGATCCTGCCCCAGATAAATCCTCAGGATTCGGCCACCACGTCCTACCGCTGCCTGTTGTCTTCGCGCGGCGTATACGAGTTCGGTCCGGCAATAGCCAGCGTGGCATTTCCGATCGGACTATTTCGCAGTCGCGTGCGACTAGCGGAGCCGGACTTGCTGACCGTCGCGCCCCGTTTGGGAACGCTGTTGCCGCGGTGGAGACAACTCACCCAGTCGTCTGCGGTCGGCGTTCGCAGCAACTTTAAACGCCGCGGATTGTCCGACGACGAGTTTTTCGCCATCCGTCAGTGGAAACCCGGCGACCCCCGTCGCATCATTCATTGGCGAAGCACGGCCAAACATGGTGAATTGTTAGTCAAACAGTTTGAGGAACGAACCGATCACGATTTTGGCATTGTGCTGGATTTGTTTGCGGATGAACGAACCAACCCGGAATTAATCGAGCTATCCATAAGCTTCATGGCAACAGTTGTCAGCCAGATGAATCAGATCGTCAAAGGTGACACGGTCGTGGGCTTGTTTGGCGACTCGAACTGGATCGCCGAGCAACGAGTGACCCGCCGTCTGCAGGGCGAAGTGATGAAGCGGTTGGCAACGATTGGTCCTACGGCCCATACCGGTGTCGCCCGTCATCTAAAGCAAGTTTTCCAATCGACGTCCCGCGACACCTCGGTGATTGTGATCAGCACCAGGTCGTTTGCTGATTTGGCAGGCCACGGAAAAGGCCATCCGGAAGAATCGGCAGGGCAGCAGCTGGCCGCCTTTCGAAGAAACTTGGACTGGATCGATATGTCCAATAACGCGGACCAGAACTATTTTCAAATTGAGGCAGAGACCAATCCCGCCCAGCTGACCAAAATTGCCGCGCCACATTGATTGATGAACAACGGCCGATTGGATGAACAAAAAATAGTTCACGTTAGTGGTAGCCATTTATGTTTCGTGTCGATCGATTGCTGCAAATCCTGATTATTATCACGATCGCATTCAGCAGTTTATTGCTGGGGATGGGGCAACAGGATCTCAATCCGTTTGCGGTGGCGGTGACCGGCGCGGTGGCTGCTTTCGTGCTGGTCGATTGGTTGCGGTGGTTTTATCTGCCCCAATGGTTGGCCAATTTAATTGCCATTTTGGTGACGGCGTTCACGGTGCATGCGTTTTTCTTTGGGGACAGCGTCCGCCAGCTGATGGGGGTGGGCAAACTGCTGGTGTATCTGCAAACGATTCTGTTGTTTCAGCGAAAATCACCTCGAGTGTATTGGCAGGTGTTGCTGTTGACGCTGCTGCAAATCGTGGTAGGCGCCGTGTTCAATTTGGGATTCGAGGGCGGCGTGTTGTTCATCTTGTACATGATGGTCGCGGGGCTGACGATGATGGTCCTACATCTGTACCAGGACAGTCGCCAAATTGACGATCGCAACGCCTTGCTGGCCAAACAGTTGGCCACACAAAGCCGAGCGAAGAAATTCCCAGCCGGCCGGCCCGTGGCCGCGTTCGCCACCAGCAGCCGCGATGTGAAGGTCGTCAGGCGCATGGTGCGGTATTTCAGCCTCGTGGGAATCGGCGCTTTGGGCTTCGCGTTGTTTTTGTTTTACTTTTTGCCGCGGGGACATTCCTCGTGGTCGGGACCGCGCGAGGTCCCCATGCGGCAAACCGGATTCTCCAAGTCCTTTCATTTAAACCATCCCAGCCTCATCACCTTATCCAGCAAACTGGTCATGTCCGTGACATACCGGGACCCCGCGTCGGACGAGCCGGTGACGTTGCGGGAACAGCCATACTTGCGGGGCATGGTGTTGCCCAACCTGGTCGTCCAAGGCAACCGCACCACCTGGCGGGCCAATCACAACCACATTTATTACAACAACGATTTCCCCCCGATTCCCAATTTGCGGCGGGGCAGCCGACACCTGGTGCAAGACATCGTGCTGGAACCGACCGATGATCCGTTGTTGTATTCGGCGGACCCACCGTATCGTCACGACGATACGCCGCCCGAATTCGAAAAGTGCTGGCCGCTGGGCGCGATCACTCGCCAACGAGCCTCCAAGATGATTCAATTGGCGCACCTGCGGTACAAGCTGAAGGTCCCCCTGTTGGAAGATGATTCGTTTTTTTCAGCAATTCCCTATACCAGCCGCGGGTCCAGCCGGCTCCGGTTGACGGCGGGCGACGACCGCGGTCGATATCAGATGTACACCTATCTTGACGCGAATCGCTACCCGACGATTGTCAACGTGGCGCAGCAACTGGTCGCTGATATGCCGACGGAAGACCAGACCAACACGTTGCGGATTGCCAAAGCCATGGAGCAGTATTTTGTTACCGGCGACCGTTTCCAATACACGCTGGATTACCGAAATGTCATTCGCGATCCGGGCATCGACAGCGTGGAGGACTTCTTCGGCAATTTTCGCAGCGGGCACTGCGAATATTTTGCGTCGGCACTGACGTTGATGTTGCGAAGCCAAGGAATACCGGCGCGAATCGTGGTTGGTTACCGCGGCGGAAGCGTCAACGAATTCGGCCGCCACATCGATGTGGAATTGGCACACGGTCATGCTTGGGTCGAAGCCTATATCCTGCCCGAACACTGCAGCGAGGAAATGAAAGAAACCGGTCAAGCCGGAACGCTTGGCGCCTGGCAGCGACTGGACCCCACGCCAGGCTCCGACATCGACGCGGACGCGCTGGCCAGTGCCGGTGACGCGCTGGGCATGGTGCGATCGCTTTGGCGGGATTACGTCTTGGGTTTGCAAGCCGAACGCAGCGCCAATACCGTGATTGAATCGGAAGTCCATCTCTCGGGCCTGTTTCGAATTCTTGACCTGGAATGGTGGCAGGATCGACTCAGCTGGTTTGGTGGCAATATTCAAAACCCTGATTCAACCCTGTATCGGCTGCGCGGGCTAATCCTGGCCGTGCTCGTGTTTTGCGCGGGGGCCGGCGTATGGTGGTACCGACGACGCGTTCGACTGGAACATCAAAAGTATTCGCGTGCCGCAAGGCGCCCCAAGACGATTCGGCAACGATTGGGTCGCTGGATTGACCAGGTAGCGCCGCGAGTCGGCAAATGGATTGCCGGGGATCCAGCTGCCGAAAGTGTTGACATTCCGTTTTACCGGCGATTTCGGGCACTGCTGGCCAAAGCTGGATTTCGGCGGTCACCATTTCAAACACAACGGGAATTTGCCTCGGAAGTCGCGCTTCAATTGGCGGACGCGACAGCCGCGCCCACAGCGGGCCGCTGCGCGCGGTTGATCACGGATTCATATTACAAAGTGCGGTTCGGCACCCATCCATTGGACTTACAGCAGCAACAATTGGTCGATCAGGCGCTGGTCGACCTGGAACTGGAACTCAACCGCGTGCGACAGTCAAAATCGACTTCACAGTCCACTTGAGGCTGGAGTCGTCCCCACGCCCCGCGTGGGTTATCTTAAATATGCCGTGGCCAATCTTGTGAACGATGCGACTTGGCCATCGCGAAAGCCCCGCGTCTGGCGTTTTGCCACGCGCCCCAATTACCAACCAAGAACATCAGGCCAATTAACGGAGAAAATTTCGCGCCCATGAAAATCGGGATCGTCGGATACCGGGGAGCCGGAAAAAGCTCGTTATTCCAATGGCTGACCGGTGTTGCACCCGACTTGTCGGTTTCCCATTCCGGACAGGCGGCCACGGCAATTGTGCCCGATTCGCGAGTCGACGAGTTGGCCAGGATATACCAACCCAAAAAAATCACGCAGGCCTCGCTCAATATCGTCGACACCGTCGGGCTCAGCCGAGACCACGAGGGCAGCGCCGGGAGATTGGCGCTGATTCGCGAAGCGGGTTGCCTGGCAATTGTGGTCGGCGCCTATTCTGGCGCCAATGTCGAACAGGACTTGCAGTCATTTGAAGAAGATCTGCTGATCGCCGACCTCGATTTGATGAGCGGCCGCGTAAAGCGCCTGACGGAGTCGGTCAAAAAGCCCCGTCCGAATCGCGAACAGGAACTCGCCGAATTGGACGCGATCAAGCCGTTGCTGGAGCAATTGGAATCGGGCATTGGCTTGCACCAGATCGCCTTGACGTCGGACCAGGAAACTGCCGTAAAGTCGTTTCAGCTGTTAACGAAAAAGCCGCGCATCATCATCGTAAACACCGCGGACGATCATC
>JBFILF010000134.1:0-11401 GCA_041599835.1 Pirellulaceae bacterium | reverse complement strand
TATTGAACCTGCTGACCGTCGCGTCATCGGTGACCGGTGTCGACCAAAGCCCGCTCGCCTGTAAACTGGCTCGATTCAACTGCCAGGCAAATCAGCGCGCCGTGGAAATCGAGCAAAAAAACGCGCCGTCGATCCGGCAAGTTTCAAATGTGACAGCTGGTTTCACATTGATCCAGATCGCAGAGCCACCGGCAGTCGAACCGTTAATCTAGACCGATATGAACCGAATATGTCAGATATCGAACAGCTTGTCCAAACATGCCGCACCGGCGCGATCAAATTGGCGCCGGCAACCAGGATTCCGCAAACGTGGCGAGCGCGCGTCGAACGGCAATGGATCGGCGGCCGCCGCGATTGCAAACAACAAGTCGTCTGGTGGGCGACACCACCGATCGCCACGGCTATCACACGGCTGTGGCCGTTGACGACCGGGGGCACACCTTGTTTGAAATTAAAGGGCTCCCAGATCAGGCCGCTCCGGCACCCCTCAGTGACGCGCCGCCATCGTTGCGGGCATCAAACATCCAGCGGTTCCGGATCGCCGGCGGCGTCCAGCAAATAGGACTCCGGGTCATTGACTTGAAACGATCCGAGTGAGGCCGACAGCACACATGCCCGCCGCCCGGGTTGCAGGCTGCCAAATTGGTCCTCCACGCCGAGCGCTATTGCCCCGTTGACGGTCCCCAAACTGAGTACTTGCCGAGGATCCAGTGTCGGAAATAGACGCCGAATCATTTTTAACTCTCGCCACACGCTGAGGTCCGGATTGGACGCCCGTGAATCGGTTCCAATCGCAACGTTGATCTTTCGCTTAAGCATCTCCAGCAGCGGATAAGTATCATGGTGAAAAAACTGGTGAGTTCGCGGGCAATACACCACATGCAACTGCGAAAACCGCGACACGAAATCCAATTCATTTGTTTCCAGGTAGTTTCCATGGATGACCAGCGCGCGGTGTGCTTCGGTCAGTTTCGCCAGGTAATCCAGCGGTTTTTTTTCACGCCGCAATTTGTCTGGGGACGCACCCAAATGGGTTAACAAGTCGGCAAACGCACCGCCTCCGGTTTGCAACCACTGGATTTCTTCGCGGCTCTCAGCCAAATGCATTGCCACCGGCATCCGTCTGGAAACGGCCAGGGTCATCAGTTGGCGAAACAAGTCCGAGTCAACCGAATACGGCGCGTGTGGGCTTAATCCGGCAACGAATGGCGTTTCGCCGGTTTCCACGACCGCAAAACCGCACGCAAAGTCGTGTGCCTCCTTCATGGCCCCCGTCACCCGATCGGTCTGGTTGCCCCGCCCTTCCAAAAAACAGGTGACATGCGGCAAAACCGCGTAGGTGTCGCTCATCGGCAGCGTCGTCGAAATGTCGCCGGCCGCCACGCTGCCGAATCGTGTTGATTCGGCACAGCCGTTTTGAATCGCCGCCAGCCGTTGATCCGGTTGGTCGAAACGGTGCTCGATCACCAGTGGAATCCACTGCGTCAAACTGATTCCGGCATGACCCAACGGCGCGGCCAGGTTGCTGAATTCCAGATGCGTGTGCGCATTGACCAGACCCGGCATGACGATGCATTCGCCGAGATCCTTGTCCGCCAAATGCCGCGCGTCGGGTTCGAGAGCCTGAATCCGGCGCTGGTGGATCGTCATTTTGGCATTATGCAGCGGCTTACCGGTCACGGGCACCGCCCACCGCATGCCAATCGATCGGGTCGTTGCGGACATGCTGGAGAACTTTATCAGATAGCGATCGCGCCGTCACCGTGCCCGGATTCAGGACTTGGCGGGGGCGCCTTGAGGTATCGGCAAAAACGCGCGCGCGGACGTTTCGCTCGTCGATCCGTTTTTCCACAGCCAAACCAGCAGCGCCGCGCCGCACAGCGGGAATATGATCGTCGCCAATAGCGTGTATTGGACTGACCCGTGCGACACTTCCAGCACGAAGCGCATGTAGGAATCCTCCACCGCGTGGGTCGGCAAGCTGGTCATCAATACCGGCAGTGCATTGTGGGTGGCATGAAAGACGATGCACGGCAGCAGGCTTTTGGTTTGCACCGCGATGATGCCCAACACGATGCCCACGATGCTGGCCAGTATGGATTGCTGAAAAATGCCGTGAGCTGCGCCGAAAAACAAGGCGCTGAGGACGATCGGCGTCCACTTGCCCCGCATCGATTGACAGCCGGTCAGGATGAATCCGCGAAATGCCAATTCTTCGCACACCGCCGGGATGACGGCAATTACCAGCACGATTAACCAGGGGCTGGGTGCCGAATTGAGAATCATCGTTATGGCTCGTTCGACCTGTTCCAATGATGTCGACGGGGGATAAACGTATAACACCAACTGACTGAGCAACATAATCGCCGGGTGCAGGAGAATCGCCAACAACATGCAAGCCGGCAGGACGGGGAATCGCGGCATGGCGAGCTTGAGGGTCTGGGCGGGCCGCCGAGTCAGGAACATGGCCAACAGGATCGCCGGCAGCGCGATGGTGGCGATTTGTGTGATCGCCACTTGTTTGGAAAAGGCGCCGAACGATTCGGGCATCTGGCCGGACATTCCCATGAAGAATTTGATGACCAGAATAATGACGCCGCACAGCAACGCTTCACCCAGCGTGGGCGTCAGGCCTCGATCCCGCACCACGTGCCTCAGCCAGCGGCCGACGCCAAATTGCTCGCTGGACCGGAACAAGACTGACTCGTTATTGAACTGATAAACGGCCCACCTCAATGCCAGCCAGCAGCAAACCAGCGTGACGGCCACGACCGGTCCCACGTATTGAATGGCAATTCCGTATTCGCACAAAATCAAGTGTCTCAGCAACAACAACATGCCTGTCACCGGGATGACGCTGGTGCCAATGTCGAGCTTGGCCGAAGGCAACATGGACAACATCATCAGCGGCATTAACGACATCAGCATCGGGATCAAATAGTATTGACCTTCCTTGGTGCTCCGCGCAAATGCGGCCAACGCCAGCGCCAGCGCTCCAAACAAGGCGGAAATCGGTATCAACCCGATGATCAACCAGGGAATCGTGGTCAGCGGCGGCAAGCCAAGATCGACTGCCAAAGACGAGTCCGCAGAGCGGGCCAACTGAGCGATCACCAAAAACCCAGTGACCGTCATGCTGGCCAAATTGAGTATGGCAGTGGTGATGCTAAATGTGGCGACGGTCAACAGTTTGCCGGCAACGATTTCTGTTCGCCGCGCCGGGCTGCTGATCAGCGTTTCCAACGTGCCCCGTTCCTTTTCCCCCGCGCACACGTCGATAGCCGGATAAAACGCGCCGGTCAGCGCCCACACCAGGACAATGAACGGCAATAACTTGGCCCACAACACAGCTTTGCGGCGATCGGCCGACGACAGCTCGACGGTGGCGATCTGCACCGAGCGGAAGGTCAACGCCTCCGGATCCATTTGCCGCAAGCGATGCGATACGACGTCGCCTTTCCAGCGCTCCAGGATCTGCGTGACCTGTCCGGCCGCCACCGAGGAGCGATCGCTGGACGAGTTGACGAACAAACGGAATGAAGTGCCTGAATCGTCTGAATTTGGCAATCGGGTCACCAGCAAATCGCATCGGTGTTCGCGCATGAAGCTCTGCATGTCGGCATGCAAGGAACTGCTGGAGGCCTCGTCCGGCGGCGCCGTCAAATATTGCCGGATGGGATGGAGCCGCTGCTCGTCCACGCTGGCCAGCTCCAATTTCAGGTATTCATCCATGTCGCCGGGCAGATATTGCGGCACGAATTGATGACCCTGTAACAGCGGCGGTTGATCCGCTGGCGTATCGATTCCGACCAACCAGACCCGTGCCGGTTCGCGCTGCATGAGCTGCGCCGTTTGCAGCAGCGCCATCCCCATCAACGGATATAGGATCAGCGGCATCACGACGATCGTGAACACGGTGCGCCGGTCGCGCCACTGGTCGCACATTTCGCGTTTAAATATCAGTTTGGTGTTGCGCCAATTCATCGGCTTAATTCTTCATTTGCCGCGTATGTCGTGGTCGTGATTCGGTCAGAAATCAGATCGAAAAACAGATCCTCCAGTTCCACGTCGCCGAACGCATGTTTCAGTTGCTCCAGCGTTCCGTGGGCCAGGATTTGTCCGTGGTGCATGATGGCCAACCGATCGCAGATTCGTTGGACTTCGGACATGATGTGCGAAGAAAACAAAATACACTTGCCCTGGTCGCGGAGTTGTTCGACCGTCGCTAAAACTTCGCGCGCCGCGAGGATATCCAGCCCCGAAGTCGCTTCGTCAAAGATCAGCACGGGTGGGTCATGAATCATGGCCCGGGCAATCGAAACTTTTTGTTTCATGCCAGTCGACATGCATGAGCCCAACAGGTCTCTCAGCGAATTCATCTGAAATCTTTCGAACAGACGTTCCATCCGCTGGTGCAACACGTCGATCGAGATGCCGTACAGCAACCCGAAAAACTCGACCATTTCCCATCCGGTCATGCGATCGTAGATGGCGGTGTTGGTCGATACAAATCCGATTTGACGCCTGACCTGCTCGGCCTGTTGCACCACGTCAAAACCGTTGACCGAAGCCGTGCCACCGGTCGGGTGGAGCACCGTACTGAGAATGCGCAGCACGGTGGTCTTGCCGGCGCCGTTGGGACCGAGCAACCCAAAAATCTCGCCCGGCATCGCGTCGAAGCTGATGTCGTCGACGGCTAGTTGCTGGCCATTTTGCAAATCCGGGTAGCTCTTGCGCAAATGGCGTACGTGAATCATGTCGATAGCGTGACGAATGTGCGATTTATAGTCGTTGTAGCTGGCTGGCGCGCAGTGGCAGACCTCCGGCGCAAGGCCTGTAAAAGAAGTTAGCTTACAACAAGGCTGTGGAAGGCCGGTTGTAACGGTTGATTGGTTTTTTTCCGAAATCCCATCCAACGCGTCGCCGTGATTTCAATCTCCGGTTTGTCGCCGGATGGGCCGATACATCCAACACGGCCGGTTGGTTGCCCGTTTCCAGCGAATTTCTGCAGCTACCGCCGGTAAGAACGACGGATACATCGAAGCGTCGAGATGGATCGATGGCGTTTCAAGCAGCCAAAACGCATAGCAAAAGGACGGATCGACCATGACATCCAGTGACACGTTCGGTGGTAGCCTTCAACCGGCGAATCATCAACCGGCGGCGGCCGTGGGCCCCCAAACCACCGAGACGACGGCGGCCAATACGGCGCCCACCGATCGTTTCCTTCCCGTCCAGCCAACGTCGCTGGAACAAACGTCTCTCGACGATAACGTGGTCAGTGCGCTGATCCTCAAATTCCTGTACATCCGCGGCAGTTTCAACGGTCGCGTCATCGCCGACCAACTAAAGTTACCGTTTGGCATCCTGGAAAAACAGCTTTTCGCGCTCAAGAACCAATTGTTGGTCGCCTACCGGGGATCGTCTGTCGGCGGTGACTATCAATACGAGTTGACGCCCAAGGGCGTCGAACAGGCCCGCATTCATGTGGCCCACTGCACGTACTGCGGTGCCGCGCCGGTGAGCATTACCGAATATCTCGAATCGATCACCCGCCAATCGCTGAAAAATCTCAAGCCGAATTTTGAGCAAGTCGCCGATGCACTCAGCGATTTGGTCATCAACAAATCGGTAATCTCGCAAGTCGGTCAGGCGATGTCGTCCGGTAAGAGCCTGTTTTTGTACGGCGCGCCCGGCAATGGCAAAACCAGCATCGCCACGCGGCTGATTCGCGCGGTCGACGAACCGATCTGGATCCCCAGGACGTTGACCGTCGGTGGCGAGATTGTTCGGTTGTTCGATCCGAGCCTGCACGAAGAACAACCGCTGCCGACCACGAAGGGACTGCTGAAGGACAATGAAGTAGACGAGCGATGGGTTCGCGTAAACCGACCGACGGTTGTGGTCGGTGGCGAGCTCAGCCTTAAGCACTTGGAAACGAATCTCAACCCGGTGACGGGCATCATCGAGTCACCCATTCACCTGAAAAGCAACTGCGGATGTCTGGTCGTCGATGATTTCGGCCGCCAGCGGATCAGCACCGTGGATCTGCTCAATCGTTGGATCGTGCCGTTGGAATGCGGACATGATTACATCAACTTGCCCTCCGGCCGGCAACTCAAAGTGCCGTTTGACCAATTGGTCGTGTTCTCGACCAATCTCAAACCGTCCAATCTATGCGACGAAGCGTTCCTGCGGCGGATCCCCTACAAAATCCAAGTGTTCGATCCGACCGAGCAGCAGTTCCGTGAGCTGTGGGCCAAACGGGCCCGGCATCACAACATCGATTGCGAACCCGGCTGGATCGATTACCTGATTGAGAACCACTACCGCAAAACCGGGCGCGCCATGCGATTTTGTCACGTGGATGATTTGCTCAGCCAAATCAAAGAATTCTGTGATTTCCACGATCAGCCGCTGACGATCAATCGAGAATTGCTGGAAATCGCCTCCAACAGCTACTTCACAGCGATGTAGTCACGGGGGCATTTGGGTATCGGCGATAAGCTGCCTACCCGGCAGCAGCCGGCGGCCCCAGGCCGCATATGGCGCAGGGACGACAAAAGCAGGTAACGCCCACATGTCCCGACTGGCGGGTTGAACTACCGAACCACATTGAGCACGTGCCGGCCGGAAAACTGTCGTCCATGCATATCAATCGTTTGCACCTCGATCAGATAAATGCCGGGCACCAGATCCGACGGCAAGGGCGCCTTCCACAAATGTGATGAGGACTTGGGTCTCGTCAGCTTGGGTTCGGGCGGTGGCACGATCTGTTGCTCGCGATCGAATAACTGTTGGAAGTGCGGGTCGATCTCGGAGACCCGTGCCAGCGTCACCCATGGCTGATCAGCGGCCACGCGCATCGACACCGTCGACTTTTCCGATCCATTAAACACGTTGACGTATAACTCGGTATGCGGCAACTGATCCACCGTGACTTCGTCGGGCGCCATGACCCGCAATTGGTAATCGGCTGATCTTGCGGCCGCTTTAACATCCAACCGGTAGTCATCACCATCCAACGTCAACACGCTGTAGCCGTTGGGCCCGCCGTCGGCCATCATCGTGTGTGGGATGCCGCGTTCGTCCTTTTGTCCCGACCACCAGCTGCCGCTGACGGTCACGTTCACCAGGTGATGGTGCGGTTTGTCACCCCGCCACCCCTGGTCCGCTCCGATAAATCGGTGTTCATGAAAATGGCGGTGGGCAGAGACTGAAAAACAGATGGGGCGCGGCTCGATCAGTCGATATACCGACTCCGCATCGCTGCACTCATTGATGGGAATGTGCATGAACAACACCAGCGGCTGGTTTTCCGGAATGTGGTTCAGATCGTTTAGCAGCCAGTTGACTTGCTGGTCGCCAAACGTTCCGTCGTACCGCGGCTCGGTTTCACCGGCCGGCAACCGCCAGTTTATGTTGTCCAACACCACAAAATGCACGTTGCCGTAGTCAAACGAGTAATAAGTGGGTCCGTATGTCTTTTCAAACGTCTCGTTGCAAAACTGGCGCGTTTTCGAATCGAAATTCAGATCGTGATTTCCCAGCACGTTGTACCAGGGGATGCCGATCAGCGCGACACAGCCATTGTGATAGTCAAACAAACTGAGGTCATCAAACATGATGTCGCCCAGCGTCACGCCAAAGGCCGCTGACGAACCGATTAGTTCCTGGATCACGTCGCGATTCATGTAACCGATTTCAGTTTTGTTTCGTGATTGCGGATCTCCGAACAAAATGACCTGGAATTGTTCGGGCTCGGTTTGGGCATACAGTGGAAAATTGATGCCGGCCGGCAGCGCGCCGGTCGGAGCCACGCCAGGGAATCGCAATTGCGGAGAACCTTGCGGCTTGTGAATGTAATAAAACCGAGGCAATTGCTGGTCATCGACCAACGTGCGATAACCCTTGGGCTTGGTGACAAATATGATCGAGTCATTATCGATCGGAACTTCGTACCGTCCCTGTTGGTCGGTCCTCACAACGTGGCGACCGTTCGATACGGCCACGCCGTTCAACCGTATGTCCCCGTCGTCCAGTTTGCGATCGGCGTTGACGTCGTGGAAGACCACGCCACGAACCAGTGTCGACGGGTTGCCCTCCGATTCCTGTGCGATGGTTGCTTGGTCGGTCGCTGTTTGTGCGGCACACTGTTGCGATGCCGTGACACTGAAGCCAGCCAGCATGGCCAGCATCCAGGTGATCCAGGCGACTTGGTAGAGGTGCCAGATGTTTGTTTTCATTAGCGGTTCACCTTGAATTTCAATGGCCAAGCGAAACGTTGACGGAACCTATTATTGTTATCACTGCGCCGGTCGCTAGTTGTCCACCGCGCGATCGACCGTTACCATGGCAATTGCTTCCTTGGCGCGGATACCAGGTATGAGTGAAGAATTTAGCGACGCAGAGTTGGAGGCCTTTCTCGAGGAAGCGCTCGATCCCAAGCGGGCCGCGGAAATTGAGCAGGCCATTCGCAACGACAAAAAACTGCTAACCAAATTGTCGCGCATCAATAGTCGGCGCGACGCTGGCGTGCACACGTTAGGCGAGATTTGGCGGCGATACCAGTTGGGCGTGCCGACCAGCGAAGAACTGGGCCAATATGTTTTGGGCATCCTTTCACCTGAGCACATGGACTACATCCGCTTTCGATTGGATGTGCTCAAATGCCCTTACACAATTGCCGGGCTCAAGGATATTGAAGAAAAACAGGAGTCGTCGACGACGCAAATCGAAACGCGTCGTCGCAAATATTACAACTCCAGCGCCGGATTGCTAAAGCGCGACGACGACCAATGATGGGGTCGCGCTGGTGGTGCCTACCGCGTGACGGGCTGGCAAATCGGACGTACGACTTGCCACGCGCCGACAGGAGCGTCAGATCAAGGCGGCTTACCCAATCGCCCGCCACCACGGTTCACCGACCAGTGCCTTCATGTCCCGAACCGCCTGCTGGATGCCGACGAAGATGGACCGCGCGATGATGCTGTGACCGATGTTTAGCTCTTGCACGCCATTGATGCTGGCGACCGGAACCACGTTGTCGTAAGTCAATCCGTGGCCCGCGTGCACTTCGATGTCGTTGCTTAGTCCCCGGTCAACGGCCATATGCAGTTTGGCCAGTTCTTTATGCCGATCATCACCGGAGGACAGCGCGTATTTTCCGGTGTGCAATTCGATCGCATCGGCGCCGACCGCCTTGGCGGCATCGATCTGATCGGCTTGCGCGTCGATAAACAAGCTAACCGAAATGCCGGCAGCCCGCAGCGTCTTGACGGCATGCTCCACCTGTTTCTGATTTCCGGCCACATTCAAGCCGCCTTCGGTGGTGATTTCTTCGCGTCGCTCGGGAACCAGGCAGACTTGTTGCGGGTGCAGATCCGCGGCGATATCGATCATTTCCTCTTCGATCGCGCACTCCAAGTTTAATTTCGCCGAAACCGTTTCGATCAGCAGGCGAACGTCGCGATCCTGGATGTGGCGTCGATCTTCCCGCAGATGTACGGTGATGCCGTCGGCGCCACCCAACTGTGCCTGGGCTGCCGCCCACACCGGATCCGGTTCGTTGGTCCGTCTCGCCTGGCGAACCGTCGCCACATGGTCAATGTTGACTCCTAGCCTTGGCATGTTAACTGGCCTTTGTTGAAGACACATCGCATCCTGACCGCTCGCAAATCGCGACGCCGCGATTTCGAACCGACGAAATCCAAATATCCGCTTTGCCTGTCCAACTGGACGTGATGAGATGGTGCAGTTTACGTGCTTCGCATTCGTTCGGACACCAGGCAAATACGGTGGGTCCCCACGACGATTGACCTACCCCGCGAAAGCCGGCCTGGCGAATGGCGTCGACGATCGCTTGAGTCTGTTCGCCGTGGTAGATGCCTCCCTGCAGTTCCCGATAATACTCGCCGGACAGTCGACCGTAGCCGTAAATCGCACCACAAAACCTGTCAAAATCGCCTTGTTGAATCGATGGCAGAATGTCATCTCGTATCAACTCGGATAACCTCGCTTCGTTCGGATGATCGGCGCCACGCAGCGCCGCAAAGGCCCGCTGCTCGGCGGCGCCGGACCGTCCAACTTGATCGCGGCCTCTCACCAGCACCATCCGCCAATCGGCGGGTACGTCAATTCGATGCGCCAACTCCAACGTCGATTGGCTGTCACCGGTAACGCGGTCGACCAAAAATCCGCCGTAAAAAAATCCGTACGTGCCAATGGACGATCGGGTGCCGCGGTTCATGCTTCGCGCCAGATCGGCCGGCGATTGTCGGTTCTTCGTTCCAAAAAAACGATTCAACCCGGCGGCCAACGCCATGGCAAGTTGCGTTCCACTGCCCAGTCCAATGTGAGCGGGCGGCGATTCAAGGATTTCAACCGCACAATTCATGTGCTCGATCGATTCACCGCGACTGCTCCGCCACATTTGGACCAACTGGCTGGCCTGAGGGCGGCCGCGAACCGTCAATCCCTGTGCCGGCGCGATGACGACCCGGGTTGCCGGATGCTCGATCATCACGCCTACCCCGCCCAGGGCGTGCGGTCGGCGCGCGGCGACCGACGTCAATCCGAAATGAATTCGACTGCCCGTTTCAACGGTAATGATGTTTTCAGAGCCGGTCATAAGCCGCGGTTTGGGGAGATTCAGTTGAGTTTGGTAACGGCTTGGTCAATGCGTCGCGGACGTAATCTCGGATCAACTGGAAAGCCTGATTTTCCTGTTGGCCCCCCGTTTTGCGGACCGGTTCCGCCAATCGGTTTAACTGCTGATCAATTTCTTGAAAGGGCAAAAACTGGACTCGGGTTGCCAGGATACACGCCTCGATGACGGCGTGTTTGGCCCGATTGAATCCAAAAAAATGTCGGCCTTGCCGCTGATGCACCGTCCGGCACTGCAGCGAAGCGCGTTGCGAAACCACCGTCGTCTGTTTCACTTCGAATTCGTACCAGCGGCAGGCATCCTGCAAGCGGTCGACCTGGACACGCTCGGCCGCCTCCGTGTGAATTTTGTTTGTATCGCAGTTGAGCGCGGCGCGGACAAACACCATTACATCATCGGTAACGTGCAAGACACCCTGGCCTGTGCGACACAGATTGGCAAAGGTCGTCGACGTTTGAAATGGCCGCAGCTCAAATCGCTCAAACGCCATATCGTCGACCAGCGGCCCCATCGGCGCGATGTTGGTCGTGCCGTCCTCACATCGAGTTGTCACTATGGCTTCGAGAATCATTTCTAGTCAATGTTGCGCTGTGTCGGACAAGCTCGCTGTCGTCAATTCCTGTTGCACGAAATTCCGTTGTTGATGGATATCGCGATCAAGTGTCATCGGCTGGGCAGGATGGTAACTCAAACCGGCGAACTCAAGAAAATTGGCCAATAACCTGTAACCGTGCT
>JBFILF010000133.1:0-11445 GCA_041599835.1 Pirellulaceae bacterium | reverse complement strand
AGGAGATCCATTGGAATCTCGCCAAACGACATCTACAGTGTCAGTTATCTAGAGTGTCAGTTTATTGAGCAAAAGGCCAACCACTTTGCTAACAAACGGACCAATGGCAGTTCAAGTTGAATACTCAACCCAATTCTTTTGAACAAGCATGAGCAAAATCTCTCGTCGCACCGCCCTGAAACAAGTCTCAGCAGGTGCCTTGACCGCCGTTGCCATACCCAGCAAAGACTGGTTGGCAGAACACGCCCAACGACACAGCGCAGCGGCTGATTTGCCGCTCCGCGAGGTTTTGTTGCCAGGCTTTCACGCCTATGCCGACGCGCAAAGCGTTTCAGCTGGCGAGCCGATTCGTTTTTTCGTGAGTAGCAGCGTGCCTTATGAAATGTCGATTGTAAGACTCGGCCCGCGAATAGATGATTTTTCCAGCGATGAAGTGCTTCACCAATTCGGAGTTGCCTCGGCAAACGTCCAGGCAATCCGGCCCGGCTCGTGCGTGGTGGTTCATAAGGGTTTGACCGATGGTGAAGCGCCCCGGTCCGTCGCCGTCGAGTGCTGGCTGCGGCTGTTTCGCGTCGACGGCCCGCAGGGTGTCCTGACCCAAGGCGGCTCGTCGGATGGGTTTGGTTTGTTCGTTTCTACCGACGGTAAATTGCAGTTCAACTGTGGCGCGAGTGTTGCCGGTCCCAAGCTTGAACGATTGAAGTGGTATCACATCGTGGCCGGGTGGGATGGATCGTCGGTTTCGATCTGGGTCAATGGCCAACGGATCGCCGAAACAAAATTCGCCGGACGTTTGGAACTGCGTCAATCGCCATTGCTGATGGGTGCCGCAGAAGTTGACGAGAAAGTAAATCAATTTTTGGACGGTGATCTGGCAATGCCGGTCGTCTACTCGCGGGCGTTGACGGCAGACGAGGTACAGAAACGGTTCGATGATTTTGGACTGAATCCACCTCCAGCCGATCAAGTTGTCGCCTGCTGGCCGCTGAGCGAAGAGCGCGGAGATTGGGTGCACGATTGCGGTGTCCATGGCCGGCACGGCCGGATTATCAACCGCGCCACTTGGATGATTGGCGGTCCGAGTTTCAACGGAACGCAGATACCGCGATATGGGGCCGACTATCGGCCGGATCAGGATGATCGGCGGGGACACGGGCTGCGCTTTGCTGCCGACGATCTGTACGACTGTCGATGGCAGCCCTCACACGAATACTTGGTGCCGGAGGACGCCAAGTCAGGCATCTACTGCGCCCGGGCAACTTTCGAAATAGACGGCAAGCCGAAGATCGATCACGTAACTTTCGTGGTCAAGAAATCCGCTGTCCGCCCCAAATCGCCGATCGTCGTGCTCTGTTCGTCCAACACCTGGTTGGCGTATAACAGCACCCCGTTTTCGGTCAACCGGCCCGTTGGTGCCCGGACAAACGTATCGACCGCCGGTGGCGAGAACTCTCACCTGCTGGCCCCGACGTATTCGTGCTATCTCAATCATCGGGCGGGCCAACCGAGCTACCAATTTGGCTTGCGCATGCCCTGGCCCGTTGCTGCGCCCGACGTTTTGTACAGCGCTCCCGATACCGGCTACAGCCACCTGATGCGTGGCGAGCGGTTTGCGCACGTCTGGCTCGACGAAAATGGTTATGAATACGATGTGATCACTGATTTGGATCTTCATCGCCAACCCGATTTGCTCAACGGTTACAAGACAATTCTGATTAACGGTCATAGCGAATACTGGTCGATCGAAGCGTATCAGGGAGTGGATCGCTTTCTCAGCGCCGGGGGCACCGCAATCATCTTTTCCGGAAACACCATGTTCTGGCGAGTGACCTTCAGTCCCGACGAATCCGTCATGGAATGCCGGAAGTACGACGACCGCATCGGTGGAATGACCCACGCCACGATTGGAGAACTCTATCACAGCCACGACGGCCGGCGCGGCAGTCTGATGCGTGAGTGCGGATTCCCGGCTTGGCAGATCATCGGGTTGGAATGCGATGGATGGGGTGGAATTAACAAGAACGATTTTGGCGTTTATCACACCGAATCGGCTGATCATTTCCTGTTTCAGCAGCCGGAGCGGGTCGGGTTGGCCGTCAACGATACCTTTGGCCATGCGCCCGATGGCGGCGTGCCGCGGGCCATCGGCCACGAGTGGGATGTGCGCGTTTCGCGTTTGAATGCGATGACCAAAAAGATTCCCGACGGTCAATCACTACCGGAGGAACCGGCCGGAATCGTCACGCTCGCCCGCGGCATCCGCAATCAAAAATCGGCACTGGACTATTTTACTCAACCCACACACGCCCCCGATGGCGTCGTGGCGGAAATGATCTATTGGGAGCGTCCGCAAGGGGGGCGCGTTTTTCACGGCGGCGCCATTGCAGTTGGCTGGGCGCTTTCCGCCGATCCCAAGCTGCAAAGCCTAATTCGAAACGTACTTCATCACTTTGGCGTCCAGCCGAAGAAAAAGCCCGATGTCGACCGATAGCTGTTCGCGACGATCGCTACAAACTCATCGCCGGGACTGCAAAAATGCCAGCAAGTCCGCAAGCTGCTGATGGTTCAGCGAATCGAGTATTCCCGAGGGCATGATTGATACGTCACTTGGCAGTCGCTGATCAATGTCGGCAACCGCCAAACGAACCCGTTGATCGGGACCCGTGATCAAGTCCAGCGAGTCGGCATTTTCGCGTTCCACCAGGCCGTTATAAATGAGGCCATCGTTCATTAGTATTTTTACCGAACGGTAACTCTGTTCTAGACGCAAATTTGGAAACACGATCGCCTCGAGCAATTCGCGGCGCGAACGGATCGCACCAATGCGGCTGAGATCCGGTCCGGATTGCCCTCCCACATACGCTACTTGATGGCAGGCGCTGCAATTGGCCTGGGAACTGCGGAACACCTGCATGCCATGCAGTGGGTCACCTGCGGCTAAGTCGGCTTCCAATTCCTGCAAAGCCTGCTCGACGTCCGCCGGAGGCTGAACCATTGCCGCTACGGTTTGACCCGCCAATTCCCGCAACGGCGCGCCGCGCTGCCGATAGACGGCCAACAACGCGTCGGTAGACATACTGCGGACGCCAGGGATCGAAGCGAGATTCGCCAACAATTGTTGGTCGATCGAATCGTCTCCGACGTTGGCAATTGCGGTAACGATGCTTAACAAATTCGGGGGCTCGATCGACTCCAGATGGCCCGCGAGTTTGCGAGCCTGGTTACCTGAAAGTTTCAATCGTGCCAGCAATCGCGCAGCGGGTGACTTCAAAGGATCCGGCTCGGGATCGACAACGATGTCAATCAAGGCATTGGTCAAACTCTCCGACAACTCAGCCTGATTGGGCAACGCGCGAGCGAAATTAATTGCTTGTGGCAAGTCGTCGCGACGGGACTCGGCCAGCCTGATCAACACGCGTATCAAGACCAAGTCATTTGTCGAATCTAACGTCACCGCGCCCAGCCAACTTGCCAAACGCTCCCGCAACTGATTTGGCAGCGAATCCGAGTCCAGCCAATTGGCCAGCGGTTCCGACCAACTTACCGGCAGGCTGGCGGGTCGGGTTGTCTCCAACGCCTCCACCAACAGCGTCTGCTGAATCAGTGTCGCTTTCGGTGCCGCCAGCAAATTGGATTGGAGTAGTTGTTCGACTTCCCCTTGTTGGTACCAGCCGCCGATGATCGACAACAACGCCACACGATCAGCGGGATTCACCGCCGACGAAGACCAGATTGCCGCCAACGGTTGGGAGAGCGCTGCCGACCATTGTGGATTTTGCTTCAACATTTCGACGGCCAGTTCGCGAATCCGAGCATCCGGACTGGACACCGCAGCCAATACAAAATCGGGGCTCAGCAAATTCGACTTCAATTCCCCCAAGACCCGCATGGCTGCATACCGCTGTCTGGCATCGTTGACGTCGAGGTATTTTGCAAGCATTTCGGGCCGATCAATTTCCATCATGGCAAACAGGATGGAGTGCTGCAGGACCCGATCGTTGTCAAACATTTCATGGGCGACGACGTCCATCAACGCCTCGACGGTTATAGAATCTCCGACGCGTCCCAATGCTTCTGCGGCCGCCCGCCGCACCGCCGCGGAGGAATCCGATTGAAGCAGCCGTTGCAGTGATGGTTTCGCTGGCCACCGATGGACGGCGATCGATAGTGCTGCGGCCTGCCGAACCTCGGGATGCGGATCGTCCAATGCCGCGACGATTATCCGTTGTGCCTCCGCCGATCCAATGCGACACAGGCACCACAACGCATCCAGGCGAGACTCAATCGACTGCGTCTGTTGTGCCAGATGTTTCGCCAGTCCGTTTTCGGCATTCTTGGCGTGTTTCTCGATCCACCTCAGCGCTTGGCGGCGGATCCACCATGATTTATCGGAAAGGCGGTCGATGGCGGCGGCCAGGCCGATCTGCGACCAATCCAGTCCCTGTCCGCGAGCGTTGTTGCGGCGATCACACGTCGGACTGCTGATCCGGTAGATCCCGCCTACGGCCGCCCGCTGGTCCAACGCGGAACTTGGGCAACACAAGTCGTACCAACCTCCGGTATCGATTACCAGCAAACTGCCGTCGGCATCCTCCAGCACATCGGTCGGATGAAAATCGACGCGGTCGGCCAACAACAAATCGCGATCTTCAGTTCGATATGTGGCTCCATCGGGCAACAGCCGATGGATCGTGACCTTCTGCAGATTAAACAGTGCCGCAACTAAAAACTGTTCTTCATGCTGGTCGTTGGCAAGTTTGAACAGCTGGCTATCGTCGATTAGCGACTGGCCGTTCAACCTCGACAGGCCGCTGGGCGCCGCGGGCCCCAGATGCGTCATGATCGGCATTAAATTTCCGGTTCGCAGGTGGCCTCGAATCGGGTCATGCGGCTTGCCGTAGACTCCGCCGTAGATCGCATGAACAACAGCATCTCTGCGCCCTCCGGCCGGGTGCTGCACAAAAGTGCTGGTGAAAAATCGTTCTCCCTGCCGGTTAAACGCGACCTCCACCGGGTTATCCATGCCTCCGGTCATCACCGCCTCGGTTGCTCCACCCTCCAGCCGTCTGCGAAAAATGTGGGCGGCCGAACTGACCAGGGGTTTGCCTTTAAACTCCGCGTGAGATTGTTGCGCAAACGCACCCTTGCACCAATAGATCCAGCCATCGGGACCGAGATAGGGACCGTGCAGGTCGTTGTAGCAATCGGTCCAGGTCCCTCCGTCAAACCAGATTTCTCGGCGTTCACAAATGCCATCGCTGTCATCGTCGATCAATCGCCAGATAACCGGCGGCGCCGAAACCAGAACGCTATTGCCAATCGCGAGCACGCCTTCCGGAAAACTCAGGTCTTCTGCGGCAAGGATTCGTCGATCGAAGCTCCCGTCCCCGTCGTCGTCGACCAGCCGAATCAGTCGATGTGGACGGCTGCCCTGCCGCTCGGCATCCCGGTCGATAACGCCGGCCGACTCGAGCACCAATAAGCGACCGGCATCATCCCAAGTCGCCACGATGGGGCGCTGGACCAGCGGGCTGGAGGCGACTCGCTCGATGGACAATCCGGGCGGCGTTCGAAATGTGATGTCACCGACTTGATGTTGCTGATACTGGTCGTCTGTCACGGCCGACCACAGCAGTTGGGATTCCAACGCCGCCTGCCCAGAGAGTAACAGTCCTCCAAGTGCCAAAGCCAATCGCAGTAAGGTTGGCGGTCGCCACAATGCCATGATCATTCCCGATTGCCGCTGTGCAGCCTCGATAATTGCACCTCGATTTCCCCGCCCACGCAAATGTGTTGCCATTCTAGAACTAATGATTATCCTGCCCGATTCCTGAACCAATTTCCAGTCTCTGTCGGGTGAACTAACTGGCATTCTTGAGCCAACCGGGCCGTTGGGGAAAAGATTCCGGCCCGAGCATTTTAATCGTCGGGCTCGATTGATGCGGAAATCGGGTGTGGCGCAGGCGTGCCGATTTGGCCGAGGAAACGAACTATTTGGCGGCCGTCATGCGAGTGGACGCTGGACCAACGGACGGAAGTTCATCGGACTTTGGAGCGACCTTGCGAAATTGACAGACACGCTGCGGCCAGTCCTCCAACAATTTCCCAGCAAGCTGACTAGCGGTTTTTATTTGAAACTCGCTAATCAACTCCAGCAAAATGGCCGCATCCGAATCATCGATGCCATTTATTTCGATGGTTTGCAGATTGCAAAGTGGTTTCAGTTTTGATTCAGGATCGTATATAAACGCCACCCCACCGGTCATGCCGGCGCCAAAATTATTTCCAACCGGACCGAGAATTACGGCAGTTCCCTTAGTCATGTATTCGCATCCGTGGTCGCCACAACCTTCGACAACCGCAACTGCCCCCGAGTTGCGAATGCACAGCCGTTCGGCAACGATGCCGGACGCGTAGAATTTTCCGCCCGTAGCCCCATACAGAATGGTGTTGCCGGCAATTACATTTTGCCAACTATCAAAGCGTGCGTCGGAGGGCGGGCGAACCACAATTTCGCCGCCGCACATTCCTTTGCCGACATAGTCGTTTGCATCACCGGTTACCTCAATCGAGATTCCGGAGCAAATAAAACCGCCCAAACTTTGCCCCGCCGTTCCCCGCAGACGCAGCTGGACCGAATGATCGGGTAACGCGTCTTTTCCAAAATGACTGCTTATGAATCCAGCCAACCGCGAGCCAATGCTTCGATCGGTATTACAAATCCGCGATTCATATACGAATGGCTTTTCCTCAATCTCGTCGCGCGGAAGCTGTTCAATAATTTTGTCATCAAATGACGGCATTTCGGGCAGAGGTCGAGCATATTTTTCCGAAGTGGTAACCGAAGCAAAATTTGGCCCCGTCGCACGGGCAATGATTGACGACAAATCCAGTTTGTATGGCTTTACATGATTTTTATCCACGATGGGCTCCAGACGCTGCGTCTCCCCAATGATGCTGTCCATGGCGGGGTAGCCCAACGAGCTCAATAGCTGACGGCATTCGTTAGCCACGGCGTTGAGATAGTTAATCAGGTTTTCCGGTTGTCCCTTGAATTTCTGGCGGTACTTCGGATCCTGAGTGGCAATGCCGACGGGGCAATTGTTCAAGTGGCATTTCTTGACATACACGCAGCCCAGTGCGATCAATGCCATCGTGCCAAAATTGAATTCCTCCGCACCGAGAATAGCGGCGTGTATGATGTCGCGACCCGTCCGTAGTCCACCATCGGCCCGCAACACAACACGATCCCGCATGCCACTGGCAACCAGCGATTGATGAGCCTCGGCAAGCCCCAGCTCCCAGGGAATGCCGGCGTGCTTAATGGATGTCAGTGGACTTGCCCCTGTACCACCTTCGTGACCGCTAATCAAAACGGTGTCGGCGCGGGCTTTGGCGACTCCAATGGCGATGCCACCGACCCCCGTTTTTGCCACGAGTTTCACACAGACCCGCGCCGAAGGGTTAACCATTTTCAAATCGTAAATCAGCTGAGACAGGTCCTCGATCGAATAAATGTCGTGATGTGGTGGGGGGCTGATCAGCGTGATGCCCGGCTCCGTGTTTCGCAGTTTGGCGATCAGACCGTTTACCTTGAAGCCTGGAAGTTGACCACCTTCCCCCGGTTTGGCTCCTTGAGCCATCTTGATTTCAATCTCCTCCGCGTTGACCAGGTACTCCGCGTCCACTCCGAACCGCCCGGAAGCAACTTGTTTAATTTTGCTGTTGGCCGGACGACCACCGGGAAACGTTTGGTAGCGACGCGGATCCTCTCCGCCTTCCCCCGAGTTGGATTTGCCGCCGATTTCATTCATGGCGATGGCAATCGCCTCGTGAGCTTCGGGACTAATCGCGCCGAGGCTCATCGCGGCAGTCGTAAAACGCCGGCGAATGGACTCGATCGACTCGACTTTGTCGATGGGGATCGGACCCGTTTCGGCAGGTCGAAACTGCAATAGGTCTCGCAGCGCCACGGGACTCGGGGGGGAGACCAATTGCCGGAATTTGTCAAACTCATCCGGGCGATTGTCGCGGGCAAATTGGTGAAGGCTCTTGGTGACCTTACCGTCGATCACGTGATGTTCTCCGGCGCGACGAGGTTTCGTCATGCCGAGATCCAGGAGTTTCAGTTCACTCGCAGCGGATTTGAAAGCCGCGTCGTGGCGGGTGATGCAGTCCTTGGCAATTTCTTGGAAATCAATCCCATCGATATTGGAAAAGCTGTAAGTGAAACAACGCTGGATGACTTGCGGGCCGAGTCCAATAGCTTCGAACAGCTGCGCGCCCTGGTAACTGTTCAAAACAGAAATGCCCATCTTGGACATGATTTTCATCAGTCCCCTGTTAAGCGCTGTCCGATAATTGGCGATCCCCCGCCACACACTCTCGCAGTCCAGTTGGCCCTCGGCGACCAGCTGAGCAATCGTGGAGTAGGCCAGGTAAGGATAGACGGCGGTGCATCCGTAACCAAACAGGACGGCCAGTTGATGGGGATCTCGCACGTCCGATGTTTCTGCGATCAGGCTGCACATCATTCGCTGACCGGATTCAGTGAGTGCCCGGTGAACCGCTCCAACCACCAGCAGCATGGGCATCGCAATCCTGTGTTGGTTGATACTTCGATCGGAAAGAACAAGTACGCTTGCATGATCGTCAACGGCCAGTCTTGCCTCATCGACGACGCGTTTGAGTTCAACTTCGAGTCCGGACTCGTTAAGTGATCTGGCCCAGGTACAGTCGATCGTCACGAATTTGAACGGCGTCGCCTCAATCAACTGATCCAACTCACCCGGCGTCAACACCGGGTTGGCCAGTTTGATGACCCGGCATTGAACCGGTGATTCGTTGAGTATGTTGCGCTCCGGTCCCAGACTGACCGCGATGGACATGACCGAACGTTCGCGAATCGGGTCGATCGGAGGATTGGTGACTTGGGCGAATCGCTGTTTGAAATAATCCGTCAGCTGGCGCGGTTTTTGGCTCAATACGGCCAGCGGCGTATCGACGCCCATGCTGAACGTCGGCTCGGTGGAGTTTTCCACCATTTTTGAAATGCCAATTTCGATTTCTTCTTTCGTTATCCCTGAGGCAATTTGGTGCCGGCGACAGTCAAGCGGTTCCATCTCCAAATTTTCGTCGATGTTTTCCAGCGGCTTGGGTTTGAAGTGTATCCGGTGTTCTTCCAGCCATGTGTCGTAAGGCTGCCCAGACGCCAGTGATTGTTTGATCTCATCGTCGTACAAAATCATCTGATTGACTGTGTCGACGGCGATCAACTGGCCCGGTCCCAGACGTCCCTTTTTAACTACGGTGCCCGCATCGATGCGGTCAGCGCCGACTTCGGAACCCAGAACAAAGACGCCATCGTCGGTCAGTCGGTAGCGAGCCGGCCGCAACCCGTTGCGATCGATGCAAGCCGCGGCGAGTTTTCCGTCGGTCATGGCAACCGCAGCGGGACCGTCCCAGGGTTCGCAAATGCAGCTGTGAAATTCATAGAAAGCTTTTTGTTCGGCGGAGATGCGAGGATCCTTTTCCCATGCCGGCGGTATTAACATGGAAATCGACTTGAGGACACTGCGGCCGGACAGAGTCAATAATTCCAGAACGACGTCAAGACTCGCGGAGTCGGACTCGTTGAAATTGAACAGTCGCCGTAGCAGGCCGCGCTCACTTTTTGGCCAGGCCGGATGGTCGAATGTCGCTTCCCGGGCGGTGAACCAATTGCGGTTTCCGCGGATGGTATTGATTTCGCCATTGTGCGCCAGCATGCGAAACGGCTGACATAGTGACCATTGGGCTGCAGTGTTGGTGCTGAAACGCGAATGGTAAATGCAAATAGAACACTCGTAGTCAGCGGACATCAGATCAGGATAGAACTCTGGAAGCGACGTCGACAAAACCATCGCTTTGTAAACGATCGTCCGTCCCGACATTGACGCGATGTGAATCGCCTGAAATTCATTTTCCATCGGCGCCAGTTCAATGGCGCGGCGAGCCAGAAATAATTCGCGCTCGAATCGTTGTTCGTCTTCGCCTTTGCCGGCGATCAATACCTGCTTGATCACAGGGCAGCTATTTCTGGCTTCGTCACCCAACGCTTCTCGATTGATGGGCACGTCGCGAAATCCGAGAATAACCAATCCACGCGACGTAATCGTGTCGCGAACAATCTTTAACGTCGCCTTCAAATTTTCGCCGTCATTGGGAAGGAACAAGACACCGACGCCCACCAGCGGCGGAGGTGACCCGCACCCCGCGTCATGCAACCATCGGGTTAGCAGAGTCTGTGGGATCGTCGTGCTGACGCCGGCGCCGTCTCCCGTTTTTCCGTCGGCGCCGATCGCTCCGCGGTGCATAACATTCGCTAGGGAGGTCAAGCCGAGATCAAGAATTCGACGGAGCGGCTTTCCGTTCACCGAGGCGATCAAACCAACACCGCACGAGTCCGTTGGCTGCTGGTTCACGAGTCCCACACACCGTCGCTGCTGATGCCGCGTTGCGCGATTTGAAATCTGGCCTGGCAAATCAACATCTCCTTTAGTCCAAGCAACGGTGACTCAGGCACATGTCAATTGTGACGCAAATGGAGCGGGAACGGTCGCGAGCGACTTCCACAGCGCGATGATCCGCACTTCACCCAATTGGGACATTGTTGGTAACCCGCCACGGCGAACTGAGATTACCGTTTTGCGCACAGGAAATCTATGTGCCGTGAGAACTTCATCCGTGTTACACCTTGATAGCTGTGGGTAAATGTGGACTTTTTGCCTGGCGGGCGCCCACCATTAAGGCTATTTAAGGGAACTTAGCGAGACGTTAGCAATCCAGCATTTGCGCATCGTTTTTTAGCACGACAACCTTGGATTGGCGCCCCAGGGCTGTTTTCACTTCGTCGCTTCGCGATTGTCCCAGGGACGGTTCGCGTCAAGAAACCTCCCAAACATTATGCGGCTTCCTACCGGTTTACCACACCACCTCAATACGAGGAAACCATCATTACTTTTTGCCGCTTGAGAAACTTTTGGCAATGCCAAACGTTCCGCGAAGCGGCGACAGTTGCCTGTCAAAAAAAAGCTGAGGGTCGCTATTAAGAGCCTAGCAAAATGTTGACACCTGCGAAGCGACATTTCGATTCAACTGATAAAAAACGGTCGCAGATTTGCAATTTCGTTCTGTTGATGTTCACCTGAATTCGGTCTAGCATTAGCGTACAATCATCGAGCGAATTTGATTTATCGACGCGTTTGTTGATCGCAGCCATTTTAGTTTTTTTCATTTTTGAATATGTCATCAACACAAGAATCAAAACTATATTCTCCGCAACCTGAGCATGAACTCTTAAAGCGCTTTGCAGGCGAATGGCAATTTGAAAAGAAATCCGCGCCTGGCGATGGTGGGGAGGCTCAGCAACTGGGTTACGGAGAAATAAAGGCGGAGTTGTTGGGT
>JBFILF010000132.1:0-11597 GCA_041599835.1 Pirellulaceae bacterium | reverse complement strand
CTGTTGCATCTGTTGCTGGGTCCAATTGGTTGGCTGATTTCGCTGATGTTTCAAGACGACGAATCGGCGACGACGACGAAAACCACCAAACACAAACACCAGATCAAGATGCCGCAGTGCTTGTTGTGCCGCGGCCAATACCGCATCGCGCCGTTGACGGTCGATTCCAGCGGGCGTCGATTTGCCTTTCAGGTCCATCCGGAGTTTATTCGTCACTTTGAAAACGAGAATTCAAAAAGGGGCAATTAGCATACTGCCCGCCCTTGCGCGACACGATCCATTGCGCCAGTGGCTGCGCGCTAAGTCGGATTTTGTGCGAGCCGAAGCGGAATCCAGCCAATAATGCCGCGAATCCGACGTATTCAGATTAGCCCTTTTCCATAGAATGAAGTTAGTGCTGATTTTATGGCCCCCGGTTGAGGTGGTTGCAGCACGGTGGTTTGCGTAAATGAAATTCATGCAAAAGTTTTCTGGCGTTTTTTTGCTGATCCTGGCCGCTGCCCTGGGTCTTGCGCTGATCTGGTTGCCCAGCTGGTTGATCGATCAATACAACACCATCAGCCAGTTGGGCAGCGTATGGGGCACGCTGTACCTGGTGGTGGTCGGCATCGGGTTCGTGTTGTTGGTGGGCAGCCTGGGCTGGATGTTCTGGCGGCTGTGGGGTCGTTCGATCGCCAAGCGGATGCGGCGCAACCGCCGAGACAAAAACCCCAGCCAGCTGACGCCGGAACAGATCCAACACGAAATTGACGAAAATCTGGATGTCGTCCAGCAATATGGCCGAGGCGTGCCCGATGAACTATCACTGCGGCAAGAGCTGACCCCGCTGGTCGAATCCGTAGAACAAAAACGCCAGCTGCAATCGTTGGAGATCGTGGCGTTCGGCACTATTTCGGGCGGCAAATCTTCGGTGCTCAACCTGCTGGCCGGCCGCGACGTGTTTGCAACGGAGGCCCGCGGCGGCACGACCATCCGCCGTAATGAAATCCCTTGGCCCAATATGGACAAGGTGATCCTGGTTGATACGCCCGGGCTGGGTGAAGTCGATGGTGCGGTACACATAAACATTGCCGCCGAAGCGGCCAAGGATGCCGATTTGATCCTGCTGGTAGTCGACGGTCCTTTGCGCGCCAGCGAGCACCAATTGCTCAAGCAACTCAACCAGATGGAAAAACGGGTGCTGATCTGTTTGAACAAAACCGACTGGTTCACGTCTGAGGATCGAACCAAGTTGGTGGACCAAATCCGCCGGCAAACCCAATCGGAAATTCAAGCCGAAGATGTGATTGCGATTCAAGCCGAAACGGGCCAGCGGATTCGTCGTCAGGTGTTGACCGATGGCACACAAGTCGATGAAACAGTTGAGGTGGCTCCGGATATCGAACCCCTGGCCCGCCGCCTGACCCAGGTGATCAAGCATGACGGCAAGCGGCTGTTGGCGTCCAATTTGCTGCTGCAATCGCGCGGCTTGGTGGAAAAGGCCAAATCGCGAGTGCGGGACGCGCTGGATCGGCAAGCCTGGCAGGTGGTCGACCGCTACATGTGGGGCGCCGGCGGCGCCGCCGCCGTCGTGCCAGGCCCGTTTATCGACTTGGCGGTCGGTGTCGGCATCAACACCAAAATGATTTTGCGGCTGGCCGAAATCTATCAGCAACAAGTCGATTTGGAGACCGCTTCGCGGTGGATCGGCGAGATGGGCAAGAACCTGGTCAGCGTGTTAGGTGCCAATGCGGCGGCGCCAGCCGTGGCCGCCGCGGTGGGTTCCCTGCTAAAAACCATTCCCCTGGCCGGCCAATTGGCAGGGGGTGTCCTGCAGGGCGCGGTTCAAGCGCTGATTACCAAATGGATTGGTGCCGTGTTCATCGAATATTTCCGCAACGAGATGCAAACGCCCGAAGGTGGCCTGGCCGGTCTGGCACGGCGTCAATGGGAAAACGTTACGACCGTCGACGAACTTCGCAAACTGTTGGCCGCCGCCCGCCAACGTCTCTCCTCCAACGACTAATAGGCTGCACGCCCGTGACCGACCCAACGCAAACGATCGACGATCGGCAATACCAGGAAGCCATCGCTTCCGTGGAAAACACCTTGGCGCGTTTGCGCGGTTGTCCACCCGAGGAACTCGAGCATCTGCAGTCGGACATCAACCAACTCAACGACATGTATCGAAAGGTCACGACAGGCCGCATCGAAATTGTCATCTTCGGCGAAATCAGCACCGGCAAATCTGCCCTGATCAATGCGCTAGTGGGTCGCGCCGTCGCCGAAGTGGATGTGCAGGGCGGATGGACCAAAGAAGTATGGGGGACGGCCTGGGACGGTTGCGGATACCGGGTTCCCGGATTGGATCGGAGCGAAGTGGTATTGGTCGACACCCCCGGAATCAATGAGATTGGCGGGACCGATCGCATCGAATTGGCCGAAACCACCGCCCGCCGCGCCGATCTGATCCTGTTTGTCACGGATTCCGATCTGAACGATACCGAGTTTTCAGCTTTGCTCGAATTGGCTGCGGTGCAAAAGCCGATCATCCTGGTCTTCAACAAGGTCGACCTGTATTCCGAGCAATCAGAACGCGAACTGTTGGACATGCTGATTTCGCGGGTCAGCGACGTCATTCCCGCCGGCAATGTCGTGCGGACAATGGCGGATCCGCGGCCCATTGAATACGTGATTCACCAACCAGACGGATCGACGGTCACCGACTGGAAAAAACCGGCACCGGAGGTCAACGAGTTGAAGACGTTGATCCTCGAGACGCTGGAGCGTGAAGGTCTGGACTTGATCGCCCTGAATGCAGCCATGTATGCGGCCGACAAAAGCGATCGCGTCTCTACGCTGCGAGTCAAAATGCGAAACCGCCGCGCCGATCAGGTGATCTGGTCGCTGGCTTCCACCAAAGCCATCGCGGTGGCCTTGAATCCGATTCCGCCTTTCGATGTCATCAGCGGGCTGGCCATCGACGCACTGATGGTTTCCACGTTATCGAGGGTTTACGCCCTGAATTTTTCCATGGCGCAAGCGCGGGGTTTGGCCAAAGCCATCGTCAAGGCCGCCGGCATCGTCGCCCTGGGCGAACTGTATTCGTTTGGGGCGTCGTTTTTTAAATTGGTCACGGGCACGCTGGGCACCGCGCTGACAATTCTCCCTCAAGGCGCGGCGGCCGGATTCAGCTCCTATATCATCGGCCAGGCAGCCAAACACTATTTCGAGCACGGCGGCTCGTGGGGCTCGGAATCGGCGAAAACCGTCGTGAGCCGGATTTTGGACGAAACCGACAAGGATTCGATTTTGAATCATTTGAAAGACGAAATCCGCCTGCGATTGGCCTGGAACCGACACGCCAAAACCGCCTGACGCCGCTATTCATCGGCGCCCGTACAATCAGCACAGCCGGTAATGTCGGCCGCCGCGTTCGGATAAATGTCCAGGCAGGCGTTCGTGATGACCGCCAACCCGACCCGCGCGGCGACTGTGATGTAGGCTTTCATGACGGCCTGTCAATCATTCATTTTTTTGCTTCGCAACGGATTGCCGTGAGCGACTACGGAGCCAAAACATGTCTGCCGGATTTATTAAAAAGATAAATCGTTTTCTACAGGACGAATCCGGTCCGACAGCTGTGGAGTACGCTGTCATGCTGGCCATGATCATTATCGCAGCACTCGGCGCCGTGCTCGGCACCGGAGACGTGCAAAAATCGCTCTATCAAGATACCGCGCAGGACTTGCATGACGCCATGAATCCTCCGTAAGTATCCCGTATGGCCTTCCAATGTCTCTGTTGCGCGTTGCCTTTGTCTTGCGACGCGAAATTAATCTGGCCGGGTTCTCAGATTGGCATGCGCGCGGCACACTGTAGGCACTGCCGCAGCCGCTTCGGGCAACGCCGTGGTTGACATTGACATCGGTCACCCGGTCGATAAGTCTTCCGAGAACCTTCATGAACCGATCATCTTGTCGCCTCGCACTGTGGATATGCGGCGGGATCACCCTCGCCACAATAACGGTGCCGGTGTCAACCAACGCTCAGCTGGCAGGTCAAACTATCCAGGATGTCGATCAGCGTGCCGCGATTCGCTTTGCCGTGTTTAACGTGGCGCTCAACCGGAACCAAGCTGGTTCGTTAAATCGAGAGTTGATGACGGGTGTTTCACCCCAGGCCAAACAATTGGCAGAAGTCATACAGCGAGCGCGGCCTCACGTGATCCTGCTGAACGAAATCGATTTCGACGCGAAAGGCGAGTCGATCAAACTGTTCTGCGAAAAATATTTGGCCGTCGGACAAAACGGACAAACCGCGATCCACTACGAACACCGCTACACGGCGCCGGTCAACACCGGTGTGGATTCCGGAATGGACTTGAACCGGGACGGCCGCCGCGGGACTGCCTACGACGGATTCGGCTATGGCGCCTTCGCCGGCCAATACGGGATGGCCGTCCTTTCACAATGGCCCATCGATCACGATCAAGTCCGTACGTTTCAGAATTTCCTATGGCAGGACATGCCGGACGCCAAGTTGCCGGTCGTTCCAGACACCGGGCAGCCGTATTACCCACAGGACGTGATCCAACGTTTTCGCTTGTCATCCAAAAGCCATTGGGACGTGCCCATTCAGCTCGAGGGGCGGACAATTCACCTGGTGTGCGCGCATCCCACCCCACCGATATTTGACGGTCCAGAAGATCGCAATGGCAGACGCAACCACGACGAGATTCGTTTGATTGCCGACTATATTTCTGGCCAAGCGGATTACCTGTACGACGATCAGGGTCAACCAGGCGGATTGTCGGCCGGTGAGCTGTTTGTGATTGCCGGCGACATGAACGCCGATCCGAATGACGGAGACAGCTTGCATCACGCGGCCCGGCTGCTGCTAAACCAACCGCGGGTCAACAGCGAGTTGGTCCCGACCAGTCGCGGCGGCGTTGAGGCCAGCCAACAGAGCGGCGGCGCCAATCGACAGCATCGCGGCGATCCGGCGGCTGACACCGGCGATTTTTCCGATGAAGATATCGGAAACCTGCGGATCGATTACGTGTTGCCCTGCCGGGAACTGAGACTGCTGGGCGGCGGCGTATTCTGGCCGGGTCGCGGTGAACCCGGACATCAACTCAACGGTGCGTCGGACCACCACCTGGTGTGGATCGATGTGATGGTCGAGAAAGCCACGAAATGATTGCCGATTTGGCATACTTGTTCTGGCTTTACCTGCAGTCGTTTGTGCCGGGCCAAAGAAACGTCAATCGATTGACGCTGAAACGGGCATTCTCCACCACTGTCTTTTTTGCCTGGTTTTTTCCCTTGCAGTGCTTCAATGGATTGGCATTGTCACTGGACCGTCTGATGTTTCGATTTGAGGAGATCGAACCGCGCGGACCGATATTTATCATCGGTGTGCCCCGCAGCGGAACGACGTTCTTGCAGCGGCTGCTGGCGGCCGACGACGGGCAATTCACTTGCATGACGTTGGGCGAGTTGTTGTTTGCGCCCGCCATTATTCAAAAACGCCTGCTGCAATTTTTGGCGGGCCTGGATGCCCGATTGGGGTCTCCACTGCAACGGCTGCTGGAGGCCGCCCAGCGCAGGGCGTTTTCGTCGCTGGAAACCATTCACCGCGCTGCGCTGGCGGAACCAGAAGAAGATTACTTGGCGCTGCTGCCGCGGGCAGCGTGTTTTTTACTGGTGCAGCCGTTTCCATTTGGCCAGCGGATCTGGCAGTTAACCCGGTTTGATCAAGCGGTCTCGCCGGCGCGGCGCCGCAGCGTGATGAAGTTTTATCGCGGCATTGTCCAGCGCCATTTGTATGTGGCCGGGCGCGACAAAACGCTGCTTTCCAAAAATCCTTCGTTCACACCAATGGTCGAGTCATTGAAACAGACGTTTCCGGACGCGCGGTTTATCGGTTGCGCGCGTTGCCCGCGCCAAGCGGTTCCCTCGCTGCTCAGCTCGATGGAAATTGGCGCTGCGAGGTTTGGGAACGCTGGCAACAACGACTTTCAACTGCAACTGGTTGAAATGATGCGACATTTTTACCGGTTATTGCGAATCGATTATCCAGCCCGATATGATGATGGTTACCTGGTTCAGCACTACGACCGGCTCGTCCGCGAACCGTCGGATTGTGTTGAGCGGATTTATGAGCGGTTTCTTTTGTCAAAAACCTCGGTGGCGGACGAAAAAATCAGCAAGCTGATCGCCCAATCAAAGAATTACAAGAGTCATCACTCATATACGCTGGAGGAATTTGGTATTTCACTCGAGCAACTTGAGTCGCGATTTGGATTCGCGATGAACCAATCAGATTCGCGTTGATGTGATAGTGACTTGATTCCATTTTACCGTTTACCATTTTCCTGTTGATGTGAGATGCAGTTGGCTTCGCTACGCGTCGTGTTTGTTTCGGATGCCATTACGTCACGCAATGGGGTGGGAACGTATTACCAGGATCTCGTCTCGCATCTCAGCGAATACATTGAGCACGCCGAGTTGATCGCCCCCAGCATGAATGACCGTGACAAGCATCGCGGTGTATCCTTTCCCATCCCCGGCGACACCACACAGCGGCTTTATTTCCCCAAATTTCGCTCACTGCCCGCGCTGCTGCGGGAACTCAAACCGCATGTAATCGTGTTTCCAACGCTCGGACCTTACACCCTGTTTGGTGTCCGCCACGCCAGGCGGATGGGAATTCCGATTTGCGTCAGCAAGCACACAGACTTCGAAAAAATGGCGGACCTTTATTGTGGCCGACTGGCCGCCGCCGTGTTTCAGCGAGTCGTTCGCTGGATGAACACCCGCATGTTGGAGTCCAGTTCCGTGATCGTCACCAACGATCACCAGGATCGCCAGCGGTTCAACGGCGTGGCACCGGTGCGGGTGGTAGGTACGCCCGTCAGCAAGTTGTTTTTGAATACGGAGATTGTGCCACCCTCGGAGAACTTGAACACGATATTGTTTGTGGGTCGGCTGGGGCCGGAAAAAAACATCGACAAAATCATCGAAGTAGCACAGCAAATGCCGTCGATTGATTTTTTGATTGCCGGCGACGGCCCGCTCCGTTCCACCGTCGAACGGGAGGCCGATCAACGGGGCAACTTCAAGTACCTGGGCTGGCTTGATCGGCAACAAGTCGTTGACACGATCGACCGTGCCGATTTGTTGATCCTGCCGTCGCGGTTGGAGTCGTTTGGCAGCGTGGCGCTGGAAGCGATGTCGCGGGCGCGAAACGTCCTGGTCTCGCGCGATTGCGGTATCGGCAACTGGCCCGTGCTGGCCGAAAAGTTGTTTTACTGGGAAGCCGGCGAACCATTGGCGGAAGCGATTCAACGGGTTGCCCGTCTGCATCCTCCAGCGCGCGTGCAACGCGCCAACCAATGTCGCCAGGCGTCGCTCAGCGTCAATGTCTCCGCCGTCAATGACTGGTTGTCCGTGCTGAATGAATTGGTCAACGGACGGGCTGCGCCAGCCCGACTTTCCATGAACCGGGCGTCGTAAAGCTAACTATGATTCAGCGTTTGCGGCGTCCGATTATCATTTCCATTCACGACGTCCATCCGCCCGTCTTGTCAAAAGTCCAGGCGGCCATTCGGCTGATCAGCGACGAGTTGGGCATGAGCCAAGTTGACTTGCTGGTGGTGCCCGGCGCCGAATGGAGTCGGCCGCAACTGGACTTGCTGCGGCGGTGGCAAGATCAGGGAATCCATCTGGTGGGCCACGGCTGGAACCACCGCTGCCGGCGGATCCAGACGCTTTACCACCGCGTCCACAGCTGGTTGATTTCGCGGGACGTGGCCGAGCACTTGTCCGAAACCGAAACGACGATCTGCGGTTTGATCGACGATTGTTACGCGTGGTTTGTCGAACACGGATTCCAGCCACCGCAAATGTACGTGCCACCGGCCTGGGCGATGGGCCCGGTCTCGCGCCAAGCGTTGGCCCAGCGGCCGTTTCGTTATTTTGAATATCTGTTGGGCGTATTCGATTCGGAAACCGATCATTTTGTTCGGTGTGCCATGGTGGGGTACGAAGCGGATACGGTGCTGCGGGCGCTGACGCTTCGCGCCGTCAATCGCCTGAATCTTGCGGCTGGGCGGTGGTATCCGCTGCGAGTTTCCATTCACCCCCATGACTTTCAACTGAAACTGGCCGCCTCGCTGCGACAACTGCTCAAACGAATCTCGCAGATGCCCGTTGGCACGACGGTTTCCGTACCGCAGTGGCTGAGTGGCGACAAACCATCGCAGCGGGAATTGTCGCGCGTGGAGTGACGATGCGGCAGTTCGCTTATCTGGCCAGCAAACCAAAGGCGACTTTCGTTATCGAAAATCGCGGGATCGCGCATTGAGTTCGAGCAGTTTTGCCGAGAGATCTTCCAGACGATTGACCACCACGTGGATCACACCGCTCTTTTTTTCCAGCTTGCCGTGAGCGATCCAAGCCGGGCAGGTGCGGGCCACCCGGTAATAGCGCTGCCAGATTTCCTGGCGAACGACCAGGTTGGCTGTCCCCGTTTCGTCTTCCAGGGTGACAAACGTGATGCCTTTTGCCGTCGACGGCCGTTGCCGCAGGATCACCAATCCGGCGACCCGCAAATGGCGATCGTTGGGTTTGTGGGGCAGGTCAGCCGCAGCGGTGACGCGAAGCCGTTGCAGGTGCTGGCGGTAAAACGAAATGGGGTGCGCCTTCAGCGATAATCCGACCGACCGGTAATCGGCAAACACTTCTTCCTGCACTCCCAGCGGCGGCAAGTACGCGTCCTCATCGTCGCGGGCTTCCAGGTTATCGAACAGCGGTTGATATTGGGGCGTTTTTTCCTGGCCCAAAGCCTGCCACAACGCCGCGCGGCGATCCTGTTGCAGCGAACCAAATGCGTCCGCCTTGGACAGTCGCTGGATCACGGCTTGGCCCAGGTTGGTTCGCCGCGCAAAATCCGACAGCGAAGTAAACCGGCCCGCGCGGCGCGCCGCCATGATGCCGTCCGCCGCGGCAACGGGCAACCCGGAAATCTGCCGCAACCCCAGTCGCAGCGCGGGTTGGGGCAGGGGAGAGGTATGGACGAAGGTCGACGGACGAAGAACCAACGGGTCCATTGCTTTTTGTTGGTTGCCTTCGCCGGGTGTGTGGTCCTCCAGCGTGCAATCCCAATCGCTGCAGTTGACGTCCACCGGCCGGACCTGGACGCCGTGCCGCCGCACGTCACTGACCAACTGGGCCGGCGCGTAAAATCCCATTGGCAGACTGTTCAGCACGCTGGCGGTAAAGGCAGCCGGGTAGTAATACTTGAGCCACGCCGAAACGTAGACCAGCAACGCAAAACTGGCAGCGTGCGATTCGGGAAAACCATATTCGCCGAACCCGCGAATTTGTCGAAACACCTGCTCGGCGAACTCGTCATTAAGTCCTTTTTCGCGCATGCCGGCCAATAACTTGTCGCGAAACTTTTCGATCACTCCGGTCTTTCGCCACGCCCCCATCGCCCGCCGCAACTGGTCCGCTTCGCCCGGCGTGAACCCGGCGGCGACCACGGCCAGCTTCATGGCCTGTTCCTGAAAGATGGGCACGCCCAGCGTGCGGTGCAACACCGCTTTGATTTCTTCGTTGGGGTAGGTGACCGCTTCTTCGCCGGCGCGGCGTCGCAGGTAGGGGTGCACCATGTTGCCCTGGATCGGACCCGGCCGCACGATGGCGACCTCGATTACCAGGTCGTACCAGCAACGCGGCTTGAGCCGCGGCAGCATGCTCATCTGGCCGCGACTTTCGATCTGGAACACGCCCACCGTGTCGGCCGCGCAAATCATGTCGTAGACGCGAACATCGTCGGGCGGAATGTTGGCCAGCGTCAACTCGGGCCCCCATTGCTCGCGGACCATATCAAAACATTTGCGAATCGCTGTCAGCATGCCCAGGCACAAGCAATCGACTTTGAGCAGGCCCAGTTCTTCCAGGTCTTCCTTGTCCCATTGAATCACCGTGCGATCGTCCATCGCCGCGTTTTCAATCGGCACCAGTTCGTCCAGCTTGCCGCGGGTGATCACCATCCCGCCGACGTGCTGTGACAGGTGCCGCGGAAATCCGAGAATATCGTTGACCAGGTAAATCAGCCGCTGCCCGATCTCCGAATGCGGGTCGATGCCGGCCGATTCGCAGCGGGCATCAATGTCGGTCGGGTTGTGGTACCCATCCACCTGTTTGGCCAGCGCATCAACGCGATCGAGCGACAACCCCAGCGCCTTGCCGATGTCGCGGATCGCGCTGCGGGCGCGATAAGTAATCACGGTGGCGGCCAGCCCGGCCCGGTCGCGGCCGTACTTGTCGTACAGGTACTGCAACACTTCCTCGCGCCGCTCGTGTTCAAAGTCGACGTCGATGTCAGGCGCTTCGTTGCGTTCCTTGCTGATGAACCGCTCGAACAATAAATCCGTCGTATCCGGATCGACCGAAGTCACGCCCAGGCAGTAACAGACGGCGGAGTTGGCGGCCGACCCCCGGCCCTGGCAGAGGATGTTTCGGCTGCGGGCAAACCGCACCAGGTCCCACACGGTCAAAAAGTAGGCTTCGTACCGCAACTCGTCGATCAGCGCCAGTTCATGTTGGATCTGCCGCCGCACCCGCTCCGGGACGCCCTCGGGATAACGTCCGGCGGCGCCCTGCCAGGTCAAATCACAAAGGTGTTCAAACGGAGTCTTGCCGGGCGGTGCGAGTTCCTCCGGATATTCATAACGCAACTCGTCCAGGCAAAACCGGCATTGCTCGGCAATGGCCACCGTTCGCTGCACCGCATCGGGGATCGCGGCGAACTGCTGGCGGCGGTCGTCGATCGAATGCAAGTGGCGTTCGGCGTTGGGCAGCAGCAAATCACCGGCTTTGGCCACTGTCGTATGGTGCCGGGTCGCCGTCAGCACATCGTGCAGCGGCATGCGGCGCGGCGAGTGGTACAGCACGTCGCCCGAGGCCACCAGCGGCAGCGCGGTGGTGCGGGACAGTTCCTGCAATTGGTCAATCCGCCACGCGTCGTCAGAGCCGCGATACAAGGCCGCCAGCAAATGACCGCGCTCGCCAAACAACTCGGCATAGCGGCACAGCGCGTCGATCGGGAACTGCGTGGGTTGTTTGGTGGGTCGCTGGCCTGGCGGCTGCAATCGAGGCGCGTCGAACCACTCAAAGCTCGGATGGTTCTCGTCGATGTGTGCCGTGGGTGAGCGGTCACCCGCCAGCAGCGGCACAACACCGGCGATCAATCCCTCAGTCCGGGCGGCAATGTCATCCAGCTCCAGCCAGCACTCGCCCTTGGGCGCGCGGCGACGGCCGACCGTGATCAGCTTGGACAGGTTCCCATAGCCGCGGCGGTCGACGGCCCACAACACGAGCGGCGGCGCGTCCCGTGGCACGATCTCTGCGCCAACGATCAATTTGAAGTCCGCTTCGCGAGCTGCCGCAAACGCGCGGACCACGCCGGCCAGGCTGTTCTCATCGGTCACCGCCAGCGCCGCATAGCCTTGCGCAATCGCCTCCGCCACCAGTTCGTCCGCGTGCGACGCGCCGAGCAAAAAAGAATAATTCGTTTTGCAATGCAATTCAGCGTACATGCGAAGG
>JBFILF010000131.1:0-11632 GCA_041599835.1 Pirellulaceae bacterium | reverse complement strand
GGGTTCGGCCGGCTGTCATGTGGCTGATCTACTCGCCACGAAGCTTGACGCTGAATAGGGTCAGCTTTTCGCGAATCTCGTTCAAGCTGGTGACTCCAAAGTTTTTGCACTCGAGCAAGTCCTCGGCCGACTTGCGAATCAACTCGCCAATCGTGGTGAGTCCCAGGCGCGTCATGCACTTGCGGGCGCGCACGGACAAATTCAAATCGGCGATCGGACGTTCCAGCAGCGCCTGTTCTTCTTGGCTCAAGTGGGTCGTGTCGATGGGTTCGGCTTCGGTTTCCTTTTCAAAGGCGAATTGGCCGATGTTCAAGCCCTTGTTGGCCAGCACCTCACGAATTTCCACGAGGGAGGTTTCGCCAAAGTTCTTGCTGCCCAGCAACTCCGCTTCGGTTACCTTGGTCAAGTCACCCAGCGTATCGATTCCCATTTTTTGCAAGCAATTTCGGCTTCGCACCGAAAGTTCGAATTGCGACACGGGAATGTTCATAATTGTCTTGATTTGCTCTTGCCGGCGTTTTTGTTCGTAATCAAAGAACGGGTCCATGGACGCAATCGAGTCGCGCCGGTATAGCGCGGCACGTTCGTGATTTGGGTCAAATTCGAGGATGCGGTCATAGCAATTCTGGGCCATTTCGTAGCGGTCGTGATCCTCGTACATCAAGCCGAGATTGAGTAACACGCCGACGTTGGTGGGGAACACGGCGGCTGCCCGCTGGTACAACTCGAGCGCGCGGTCGTCGTTGCCCCGGCGATCGTTTTCCAAGCCCAATCCGAACAAGGCCCCCGCGTGTTTGCCGTCCGCTTCGACCGCACGCTCGTACAGCGCGATCACCTCTTCAGGATTGTCGCCGCGCTGCGCAATCGTAGCACCCCGCTGGTATAAATATTCTGCGGTCTGTTCGATGGGGCCGAACATATTGTCGAGTATTGTCATGGCTTGGGCATAGTCACCGTTGTGGCGATGCGCCTCGGCGATTGACAACAGGCATTGATCGGAATCGTAGCCAGCTGTCTTGGCCGCCTCGAAACATTGAATCGCCGCCTCAAATCCGCCTTGCGCAAAATGTGCCTTGCCCAAGTAATAATGAGCCAGTGCACCGCCGTCAGCGTTATTGAGAACGTTAACCGCGTCACGGTACTGGCCCAGCACGTACAAGCAAACACCCAACCTGACTGACGTGGCTGGGGTGCGCGACTCTTGGCGAAAAAGTTCGGCCGTCAGTTCTTTCAGTTTGGCGAATTGCGAATAATCGTCGCTGATCGCCTGCGTGACGGTTTTGATTTCTTCGGGTCCAAAGGAGGTGTTCGAGAGGACAATGTCCTTTAAATCAATTTCAAAACCGATCATCTCTAGTCCTGTTGGGTTTTGTTCATAGCCCATCGGCGAATCCATGGGTGACTCCTGGGGCGATCGAGCCCGTTGCGGTTCAAAGCCAGCGGCGGGAGTCGAACCCGCAACCCCCGCATTACGAATGCGGTGCTCTGCCAATTGAAGCTACGCTGGCGTTCATTGTACGCGACCGAGTTAGTCTATAAATTGCCCCAAAAACCGGCAAGTGCGTCGTTCGCCAGGCGTCGACGTTTACGGAACCGGATATAATGGGGTGCCACCTGCGCTGCGGATGAATCCAGCCCGCGAGCGCCTCGGCAACCGGCGGACGGAGGGAGTAGAGAAGATTGAAATCGGGAGGGCGGGGCTTCATTGCAGCTGGACCTAAAGCGATCCCTCGGCGAAACGGAGCCTCGCCCGCCCACCTAGTGATTCCGTCCCGGCTGGCTGCCTCTCGTCGGTCAGCCGTTCATACGCCAATCACTTTCACCAACACCCGTTTGGGCCGGTGGCCGTCAAACTCACCATAAAAGATCTGTTCCCAGGGACCAAAATCGAGCTTGCCCCCAGTGACCGCTACGACCACCTCGCGCCCCATGATCTGCCGTTTCAAATGTGCGTCGGCGTTGTCTTCTCCCGTGCGATTGTGGGCGTATCGCTCGGGCGACGCGTCAAATGGGGCCAGCGTTTCCAGCCACCGTTGGTAGTCCGCGTGCAAACCGCTTTCGTCGTCGTTGATGAACACTGAGGCTGTGATATGCATGGCGTTGCACAACACCAGCCCTTCCTGAACGCCGCTTTTGCGAACGATCTCCTCGACGCGCGGCGTGATATTCTCAAATGCCATCCTCGCGGGGAGATTAAACGTCAAATATTCTGTTAGTGATTTCATGGCCGCCTCCGTGCCGCGAAACGTAACCATTGTCGCGAATCGGATCAAGTCAGACGGCGTTCATACAACGGAATTTCCTCACTTTTGGGGACACATCTGCAGCTCACCACTTTGTACTTGAATCGCAGTGAAATCATCTGGAAACTGCCATAAAAGTGTGATGCCGAAATGTGCGTCGCCTGCACTGCCTCGTTTCCAATACCAATGGATCCATTTAGTTTTTGAAATCAACCTCGATGGTGGCGGATCGATTTGTCTATTTGACGTTTGCCCTGTACCTGCTGGTGGCCTGGTGCCTTGTGTGGCGGTTTTCCGCGCGGCGACGACGGCTGGTGTTGATCAGTGTGGTCGGGATGGTGGCCGGCCCGCTGGCCGAAGTGTTTTATTTTTATGATTACTGGCGGCCGCCGACTGCATTTGGAAACGGCGTGGTGTCGTTAGCGGATATGGTGGCGGGTTTTGCGCTCGCCGGCGTTCCAGCCGGATTGCACTACATTTGGTTCCCGCAAAAAACCGCCGCCTCCGCACAACCGCAAATGGGATTGTTTTTGGGACTGCTGGCGATCGGGGTTGTCGCGCTATCCATTGTTACCTTTGCCACGCCTGTGAACTCGATGCTGGCCAGCCCATTGCTGTTTCTTTTAGCGACGGCGGTCATATTATCGCTGCGCCCCGATCTGGTGAAACCCGCATTGGTGGGCGGCTTCGTCCTGTTAGTCCTGGTGCTGCCGATTTACTGTTTGCTGTTCAATTTCGTATCGCCCCATTTTTGGCAGGACTATGGTTTGTTTGGTGGCACGCTGATCGATGTCAGCGTCTGGGGCATACCACTGACCGAACTGCTGTGGTACGCGACGTGGGGCGCGCTGGCCGCAATCGCTCACCCGTTTGCTCGGGGGAATGTATTAACGAACAGCACATAGCGAACGGCGAATAACGCGGCTCGATTAGAGATTGTGGTTTGGCAATAGTTGGAACCGGTTGATGACTTGGTCATGAATAGCGCGGGGGCGGCCCGTCATCAAATCGATGTACACCCATTCGGTTTCGGCGCGGGCCAGTTCCACTTGATCACATTGCCGCAAGAATCGATAGCGGCGATGGCAACTGACTTTGCGCCTGCCGGCCAGCCACGTTTCGACCGTGATTTCGTCTCCAGGAAACGCGGGCTGTAAGTAGTCGATGTGATGGGATCTGGCTACCCATGTGACGGCCAGCTGCTGGTACAGCTGCATGGTGCAGCCGACGTGCGTCGAATGGCGGACAGCAGCGTCTTGCATCCATTGCACGTACACGACATTGTTGACGTGGCCGTTTGGGTCCAGATCGTCGTCGGAAACGGTGCAGTTGAGCTGGAAAACCGCGGGCATGAGGGTGGCAACCTTACTTCAGGGGCTCATTCAACTGGCGGCTAGCCGATGGTCTGGCCGGCCAGCGCGGCTGGACGAGCCGGGGCTCGGGGACCGATTGGGGGACCGATCGATAATGCCGTGGTGCGTCTGAGCCCTCTACCGCTATCAGTCTTTGTCGCTATCAGTCTTTGTTTTTTTTCGACGACGTATCGGAGGAAGCTGACGTGCCCGAGTCCGACTTGGCGGACTTGTCCGCTGATTTTTCCGTTGATTTTCCGTCTGATTTGGTGTCTGAAGACTTCTTTTCCGCGTCGGCGGCTTTTTTGTACGAGTCGCTACGATAATCCGTTTGATAAAACCCACTGCCCTTAAACACGACGGCAGCCCCGGTACCAAACAGGCGGCGCAGTTTTTTCTTGTTGCATTCCGGACATTTTTCGATCGGATCCTCGGTGATGCGTTGGAACATCTCGAATTCGTGATCGCAGGCTTCGCAGATGTAATCGTATGTGGGCATTTTTAATTTCGTCCGTTCGGTTCCATTTCGAAAACAGGGAGGTGATTTAACCCGGGCCGGTCGAAATCATGACTTTGGCGGGTCGCAAAACGCGATCGTGCAGCAGGTATCCCGGTTGCACTTCAAGCATCACGTGGTTGGCGGGGATTTGGTCATCCGGTTGCATTTGAATCGCCTCGTGCAATTTTGGATCGAACGGTTGACCCACGGTTTCAATTCGTTGGCAACCGTGGCCTTGCAGCGTTTCCATCAATTGAGCGGCAACCATTTCGACACCTTGCTTGAGCGTCCCTGCGTTTTCATCGCTGTTGGCAGCTTCCAAGGCACGGTCCAGGTTATCTAGCACGTCCAGCAACCCGTTGAGCAAAGGAGCCGTGGCGTACCGCGCCAGATCTTCCGCTTCGCGCTGTGAACGCTTTCGATAGTTTTCCAGGTCCGCCTGAAAACGAATGGCCCGTTTTTCGGCTTCGTCCAGCTTGGCCCGCAGTTCTTGGACGGAAAATTCGTCGGCCTCGAGCGGTGCGCTCTCGATCTGCTGGCCGTTGGGCCCGGTGGCGGTTTCGGCGGACGATTCGTCCACATTTTTGTCGGCGGGGGATTCTGGTTTTTCAACAGTCATGGCGTGTTTCCGTGTTCAAACGTAACAATTCCGAGTGTTCGACGGCCTCGTCAGCCGCCATCGGACACGGCGAAGTAGTCTTTTAATTTGTCGAGAAACGATTTTCGTTGCGGCGAGACATCCGTGTTTTCCATTTCAGCCAATTCGCGCAACAACTCTTCTTGTCGCGGATTCAATTTTTTGGGTGTCTCGATAAAGGTCTGGACCAGCAGATCGCCGTGACGACCCGACTTGGGATCCGGCATGCCCCGACCGGCGACTTTAAACACGTCGCCCGATTGCGTGCCGGCGGGTACGATTAACGAGTCGGGTCCATCCAGCGTGGGTACTTCGATTGTGGCTCCCAACGCCGCCTGAGAGTACGTGATGGGAAGCTGCAGGATCAGATTGCTCCCGTCTCGGTGAAACAGTTTGTGCCGCCGCAGGTGGATGAAGCAGTAGCAATCGCCCGGCGGGCCGCCCCCGGGGCTGGGTTCGCCTTCGCCCTGCAACCGCACTCGCATTCCGTCATCGACTCCAGCCGGGATAGCCACGTCCAAATCGACGTGCGATTTTTTGTATCCGTTGCCGCGGCATTGGCCGCAGGGTTCGACGATGTATTGGCCGCGACCACGGCAGGCGGGACAGGTCGTTTGTACGCGGAGGATTCCCGTCGATTGCAGGACCTGGCCGTGACCGCCGCATTGCGGGCACGTCTGCGGCATCGTACCGGGCCGGCTGCCCGTGCCCTGGCAGTTGCCGCACAGTTCGCCGCGGGTAAACGACACGGTTTTTTGAATCCCGGTCGCCGCTTCCTCCAGCGTCAAGGTCACGTCTACGCGGATGTCGGCGCCGCGCCGCGTACGGCTGCGTCCACCGCCGAAAAAGCTACCGAACAAACCGTCCCCAAAAATTTCTGAAAACGCCGACATGATGTCTTCGGCGGAACCAAACGAAGTGGCTCCTTCCACGCCGGCATGGCCGAAACGATCGTAGCGCGATCGCTTGTGCGGATCGCTGAGAATGTCGTACGCTTCGGCGGCTTCCTTGAATCTCTGGGCGGCTTCATCATCCGAATTGCTGTCTGGGTGATACTGCACGGCCTGCTTGCGATATGCTTTGGCAATGTCGCGCTCCGAAGCGTTCCGGGCAACGCCAAGCACTTCGTAATAACACCGTTTGTTGGACATAGGTTGTGTCCGCTGTCCCGTCGTCATACACCCAAAAAACTGGCCACCCAAATAGTTCGGGTGGCCAGACACAAAGTTGCTAATTGGTCACCCTCGAAACGATAGCTCGTTCCAGGTTGCCCAAGAATAAAAACTAACGCATTTTTAAGCGATAGCGCCTTCGACCCGCTGTTTGTTTTTGTCTTCTTCCTCAAAATTCGACACCATGGCATCGGTGGTCAACAATAATCCCGCGATGCTGGCAGCATTACGAAGTGCCGTACGGACGACTTTCACCGGGTCAATCACGCCTGCCTTCATCAGGTCGACGTATTGGCCGCTATTGGCCTCGAAGCCGATGTTCTTTGATTTCTGCATGATCGTGTCAGCTACCACGGAACCGTCGATGCCGCCGTTATCGGCAATTTGTCGCGTGGGCGTATCCAGGGCATGCAAGATGATATCGACGCCGACTTTTTCGTCACCTTTGGCGGACGTCCGAGCTTTTTCGATCGCCTCGCGGCAGCGCAGCAGCGCCACGCCTCCGCCGGGCAGAATGCCTTCTTCGATCGCAGCGCGGGTGGCGTGCAAAGCGTCTTCGACGCGCGCCTTTTTTTGCTTCATTTCGGTCTCGGTTTCCGCACCGACTTTGACAACAGCCACGCCGCCCGTCAGTTTGGCCAGCCGTTCCTGGAGCTTTTCGCGATCGTAGTCACTGTCCGTCTGATCGATCATCTTGCGAATCTGATCGATGCGAGCCGTGACGTCCTTGCGCGAACCGGCACCTTCCACGATCGTCGTGCTGTTCTTGTCGACGGTGATCTTTTTGGCTTTGCCAAGATGATCGAGTGACAGGTTTTCCAATTGGACGCCCAAGTCTTCGCTGATCAGCGTGCCGCCGGTCAGCGTGGCGATGTCGCCCAACATGGCTTTCCGCCGATCGCCGAACCCGGGTGCCTTGACGGCGCAAACATTGATGGTGCCCCGCAACTTGTTGACCACCAGCAAGGTCAATGCCTCGGCGTCAACGTCTTCGGCGATGATCAGCAGCGGCTGTCCGGTCTGGCCGATTTTTTCCAGGATGGGCACGATATCGCGGATGTTGCTGATCTTTTTCTCGAAGATCAATATCGCCGCGTTTTCATACTCACAATCCATTTCCGCCGGGCGGTTGATGAAGTAAGGCGAGATATACCCCTTGTCGAATTGCATGCCGTCCACGTAGTCGACAATGGTCTCGCGCGTTTTGCCTTCTTCAACCGTGATAACGCCGTCGTTGCCGACGCGGTACAGGGCATCGGCCAACAAGTTGCCGATTTCCATGTCGTTGTTGGCGCTAATGGCGCCGACGTGCGCGACTTCGCCTTTTTCCTTTTTGGAGACCGGTTTGGCCATTTCCTTCAGATAGCCTTCAGCGGCCACTACGGCCTTTTCAATGCCGCGGCGGATGGCCATCGGGTTGCTGCCGGCCACGATGTTGCGAATGCCTTCTTTGAAAATGGCGCGGGCCAGGACCGTTGCCGTCGTGGTCCCGTCGCCAGCCAGATCCGAAGTCTTTTGAGCGACTTCCGCCACCAGCTTGGCACCCATATTCTCGAAACGGTCTTCCAGTTCGATTTCTTTGGCAACGGTCACACCGTCTTTGGTCACCGTCGGACCGCCAAACGATTTGTTGATGATTACGTTGCGGCCGGTCGGGCCCATGGTAATCGCGACAGCGTCAGCCAATTTGTCGATGCCGCGCAACATTCGCTGTCGCGCGTAATCGTCAAATAAAAGTTGTTTAGCCACGGTATTAGTTTCCTTGCGTCAAAAAATGTATTGGGTTTGTATTGCTTTTGAAAACCTAAACGACTTTGGCGAGAATGTCGCTCTCCCGCAAAATCTTCACGTCAGTTCCGTCAACTTCGATTTCGGTACCGCCGTACTTGCCAAAGATCACCTGGTCGCCGACCTCGACAGCGACTTGGCCGCGCGAGCCATTGTCGAGCAGTTTGCCAGGGCCCACCGCCAGCACCGTACCACGCTGCGGTTTTTCTTTGGCGTTGTCCGGCAAAACAATGCCGCCAGCCGTCGTTTCTTCGGCTTCGTGCGGTTCCACGACAATGCGATCATCCAGGGGACGAATTTTGATTTTGGCCATAATGGGAATTCCTTACTGTTGTGCAGTGATTGATGATTAATTACCGATCGTTTTGTGATTTGTTTGTGCAGAATATGGCGGAGTTACATCATGCCCGGCATGCCACCCATGCCACCCATGCCGCCCATGCCCGGCATGCCACCCATGCCGCCCATGTCGCCACCCATGCCGTGGTGGTCGTGGTGTCCGCCCTCGTCATCCTCATCCTTTGGAATTTCAGTGACGAGAGAGTCGGTTGTGAGCAACAGACACGCCACGCTGGTGGCATTTTGCAGGGCGATCCGAACCACCATGCAAGGGTCGATAATGCCTTCTTCGACCAGGTCGCCGTAGTTACCCGTATCCGCGTTGAAACCGTCGTGCTTGCCTTTCATTTGGCGAACGCGATTAACGACGACCGCGCCGTCGTATCCGGCATTGGCGGCGATCCACCGTAGCGGATAATCCAACACGTTGCGGATGATGTTGACGCCAGCCGCTTCATCGCCGTCCAATTTCAGTTTGTCCAATGCTTTACTGGCCCGAATCAGGGCCACACCGCCACCGGCCACGATGCCTTCCTTCAACGCGGCGGCCGTTGCGCTTTTGGCATCTTCGAGCAAATCTTTTCGCTCTTTCATTTCCGTTTCGGTTGCGGCGCCGACATTGATCTGCGCCACGCCGCCGGCCAATTTGGCCAATCTTTCCTGCAGCTTTTCACGGTCGTAATCGCTGTCGGTTTCGTCGATTTCGCGACGAATCTGTTCTGAACGAGCCTTAATTTTTGCTTTATCACCCGCGCCGCCAATGATGATGGTTTCTTCTGACGAAATGCGGACTTTCTTAGCGCGACCCAAATCGTTCAGCTGGACGCTTTCCAACTGAATGCCCAAGTCTTTGAAGATTGGTTCACCACCGGTCAGGATGCCGATGTCACCCATGATCGCTTTGCGGCGATCCCCGTACCCGGGCGCCTTCACTGCGGCGACTTGCAGAATGCCCCGCATCTTATTGACAACCAGCGTCGCCAGTGCTTCGCCCTCCACATCTTCGGCAATGATCAGCAAGGGCTTCTTGGATTTGCTGACGGCTTCGAGGATCGGAATCAGCGCCTTGTTAGAGGAGATCTTTTCCTCGTACATCAAGATGTAACAGTTGTCCAATTCAACCGTGACGTCATCCTGGTTGGTAACAAAATGCGGAGAAAGGAATCCGCGGTCAAACTGCATCCCTTCGACAACTTCGACCGTCGTTTCATTGCTGCGGCCTTCTTCGATCGTAATCACACCGTCCTTGCCGACTTTGAGAAAGGCATCGGCCAGGACGCTGCCAATCGATGGGTCATTGTTGCCCGCGATCGTGGCGACCTGTTGAATTTCTTTTTTGTTTTTCTCATCAATTGAGGTGGCTTGTTTGTCGATGGCGTCAGCAACGGCTTTGGTCGCTTTGGCGATGCCGCGCGACAGGGCCATTGGGTCGTAGCCAGCAGCAATCATCTTGAGGCCTTCGCGAAAAATTGCTTCGGCCAGCACTGTGGCGGTGGTCGTTCCGTCGCCGGCAACATCGTTGGTCTTGCTGGCGGCTTCCTTGACCAGTTGCACGCCCAGGTTTTCGTAAGGGTCGTCCAGTTCGATATCTTCGGCGACGGTCACGCCGTCTTTGGTGATTTTGGGTGAGCCCCAGCCCTTGTCCAAAATCGCGTTGCGGCCGCGCGGCCCCAACGTGCTGCGGACCGCCTTGGTCAGCTTGGTTACACCCGACATGAGCGGAGTCCGGGCCGCCTCATCAAATACCATTTGTTTTGCCACGTTGAATCTCCCTTAAGGTTTGGCAGAGATAGATAATCGAATACGGTCGATGATTATGAAGAAGGACGGGACCGATGTAGCCGCCGTCGCACCTGACTTAAATTGCATTCCGAGCGCATATCTGGCAGTCACCCGCCAGTGGCCGCCATTAGGTTGCAACCATTGTGCCAAACGAGAAACTGGGGAAATCGTCGAGATTCAGGGTCGCCGCACGAAGAATCTGCCCTTGAGCCAGCGGGCCCGGCCAGGTCCACGCCGGAGAATGGCGGAAAGGTGGCTGACAAGTTGTCAGAGTCGGCTTTTAGCGAATCGAGTTGAGATTCGGCAGTCCGTTGTCGCCGGACCAATGTTGCAGGTCGGCCACGACCGGGATTTCCTTCGTCAGCATGCTCATGATCTGGCCGGCGTTGGCCTGGAACAGCTCGTCGATGCGAGACAGCTCGTCCTGCAGAATTGAATCGAGTTTCGCGAGGTTTGAGGCGACTGCCGTCTCCATCGTGTTGCGGAAAACGTGCTTCATGGCCCCCGCGAATTTTTCTCCCAGATCCGAAGCCAATTGAACTTCGGGATCACTAATCTCACCGGAAAAACCAATCGTAACGTCGAATCGGTTGATATTCCCAAGCTGTTTATTCAAGGATTCGACCAGTTGACTACCGCCGATCGATTCATGCAGGCGTTCAACCCGCAACTGCACGTTGGAGTGGTGCATGGCGATCTGACCGGTCCAATGCTCATCGACCAGGCGCGCATTCAATTCAAACGACATATCACTGGGATGCAATCCGACGGCCAGTGATTCGTCAGGGCCGAGTATTTTCGCTGGAATGGCAATCCTGGGACATGAAATGTTGACGGTGTCAATTTTACGGGGACCGCGGCGGTCCACGGTGGCGTTAACCAGGACATGCGTATGGCCTTGGCCCCGCAGCTGGAACGTTGCCGGCTCCGCCAATAGTTGCGGCGCGGTTGACAAGTTTTTGGCGACGCCAGCAAAGTGGAAATGTTGACCGGCGATCTTTCCTTCGCCGTCAAGCTGAAGATTGCGAAATACCAATCCAGGGTACCGTCGAAAAGGTACGTCGTAGCCACGACCGCGAACCGGTTGAAAATCAGTCTCCGGATCTGGCAAGGCGTTGCGAAACCATTGCGTCCAGGAAACGACTTCGCGCAGCACATCGGCCTTTTGTTTCCCCATCAGCAGTTCGGTCATGGACGCCGGGCTGATTTCAAGATGACCGATGCGTGACTGAATTTTTGCTTCGTCACGTTGCTTGGCGGCAATAAGTTTTTTTCGGTCCAAATTGAATTGTTGGGTTAACTGGTGCAAATCTCGCTTGGCCGCTTCCACATCGGCCTGCAATTGCCGTGCTTGTTCAATGGCAGCGTGATATCGATTTAGGTTTCGCAACGGGTTTTCTAATTGTTGTTCCAGCGTTTGTTTTAACTCGTTGGCACGACGTTTTAGTTCGTCTGCCGTTTGTTTTTGCGCCTGAAATTCCTCCGGCCACCTTTCGGCAATACTCCGAGCGGTCCGCACGGTTTCCAAGTTGTCTTCGATCAAGCCCGGCACCTGGTCAGTTAAATCGTCGATCCATGCTTTGGCCTGGGATTCAAACGACGCAAGCAGTTGCTGTGGCAGATTCGCGTCTGCCGCGGGCGACGAAATAGGGTGATTTGGCAATTCACCGGACTCCGTTCGCGGGGTCCCAAACTGAACGTGACCCAGCTTGGCTTGGGTGACGACCCATTGGCGATTCAGCATGCGACCCGTGTCAAGTGATAATTCTGCGCTATCCAGTTGCAGCAAATTATTGAAGGGACTGCGCGGATCAGCAATT
>JBFILF010000130.1:0-11969 GCA_041599835.1 Pirellulaceae bacterium | reverse complement strand
GCCACCTCGATAATCGACGTACGGCAATTGATCCCAGTTGAATTGCTTTTGTGACCGTACGACGCCCTTGTTGATGGGATTAGTGGATGCCGAATCTTCCGCTGGCGGCACAACGGCGCTGGGCGCTGCCGATGTGGTTGCCGCCGGGTCGGACGATTCGACGCTAGTTGCCGATGAACGAGACGTTGGATTATTGTTTGAGGCGTTGACGTCCGGTGCGGCATTGTGAGGTGTCCAATGGTACGTTTGGTCAATCGCCTCATAAGGCACCTGGGGCTCCGCGGCGGGAGCTTGGGTGCGGTTGGGCAATTGTCGCAGCGGGGCGCTATCAAAAGTCGCCCGGTTTCGCCCGGCGTCAGCAGGCTGCGGCGGTGGTTGTTGGTTGCGGATCGGCGTTGCCACCGCATGGTTGGAAACCGAATCCGGAATGAGTACGGCCGCGCTGGCAGATTGATCCAGCAGATTCGGCTGGGCCGGCGATTGCTGATGGTGAGTTTGTTCGGGCGGCATTTGTTGGGGATTTTCACCCAAAGGATCCTGGTCCGGAAAATAGGTGGCGGGGGCTGCCGACGGTAAGAACTCTGGATCGAACTCGTCGTAACCGATGGGGCCATAAATGTCCGCCACGTCGGACAGGCACCAGTTCATGCGATCCATCTCCACCTGGTTGGCGACGGCGATTTGTTCGTCATTCTCGATGATGTAGGGAGTCATCACGATTAATAGTTCATTGCGGGTATGCCCGTCTGATTCAAAGCTGAACAGCGGACCGAGCACGGGCAGATCCGACAAAATCGGCGTTCCCCTTTTTTCATTGAACTGCAGTTCCTGAATCAGACCGGAAAAAACCACGGTTTGGCCCGATCGGGCCAGGATCGTCGTTTGCGCTTGAATGATGTCGATAATATTGGACTCAACAACCTGGTTTTCGCTGACAAAAACTGGTACGCCTTGGCTGCTCAACGTCGAGTTGATGGCATCGACATTCATGATGATCATGCCGTCGGGCGTAACGCGTGGTGTTATTTCCAAAATAACGCCGACGGAGACGTCCTCGATATCAGATGTGATTCCACCCGACGCATTCTGTGAGGCGCCCGTGATTCGCGGCACCTGTTGTCCCACTTGGACGCGCCCCTGAAGGTTGTCGACCGTCGTGATGTGCGGGCGGCTCAAAACGCGGGCGACACTTTTGTCTTCCAACGCCCTCAACAAGACGTTGATGGATTCGTTGCCGGCCGACAGGACCAGGCCGCCATAGCCGAGGTCCGAGTTGCTGCGACCGATGTTGAGGTTGCTGAGAGCCTGGCCGGCCAACAGTTCACGGGTGCCCAGCGACAACGCGTTGTTGTTGTTGCCAAGCGATGCCTGATTAAACGGAAATCCGACGGTCCCGATCCCTCGATCAAACAGCAGCGAGTCCTGGATGCCGACTTCGACACCAAACTCGGATAGCTTGTCGAGCTGAATCTCCGCCAGCAACACTTTGATTTTGATCATGGGCGGGCGGCGATCGAGTTCCTGGATGATCAACTGCACTTCTTGGTAAAACTCCGGTGTGGCGCTGACGATCAAGCTGTTGCTGACCAATTCGGGAACCACGCTGACTTCGCGCCGAGATGTCTCGTAAGGATTGAGCGTAGCCGGATTCAAGTCGTTAATGGCGCGGCGCTCTTCCAGCCACTGGTTAAGCGCTGTGGCGACGTCTTCGGCCGGAGCGTTGCTCAATCGATACACAAAGTTTTTGCGATTTCCCGGGTCTTCTTCGTCCAATCGCAACAGCAAGTCGTAGACGACCTGCAAATCACCCTCAGCGCCTGACGCGATAATGCTGTTGGTTCGCGTGTCGACGCCGAACCGCAAATTGATCAGCGCGCTGCCTTCGGTGGCGGAGACTGACTGAAGCGGCAGGTTGCTGGTGCTCAATTGGCCTGCCTGAGCGCCGGCTTGTCCCTGGGCCTGCCCGAACAACTGTTGCAACATGGCCAACAGTTCACTGGCATCGCCGTTAATGATGGTAAATACCTTGATTTGCGTTTCTGCATCGGGCAACTGATCCAGCCGTTCGATCAATGCCGCAATCAAATTCATGCTTTCGGGCGGTGCCGTAACGATGAGCGAATTGCTGTTGTTGTCGGCCGAGATAATCACGTCGAACAAGATCCCGGACCGGACCGTTTTGCCTTCCCGGTCGATCGTCATCAGTTGCAGCATCGTGGAGCGGACGCGAGCCAGTGCTCCCTGCAGCTGTTGTTGCTGCTGGAATTGTTGTTGTTGTCCCACACCCGGGGTCTGGGCGAACCCTTGTGGAGCGCCATCCAGATTGCCGTTGATGGCAGCTTGCAATACCACCGCCAATTCCGCCGCGACGGCATTGCGAATTTTGAATATCCGAACTTCGTCCACCGAATCGGAATAGGCGACATCCAGCCGCTCAATCAGTTTGTCGACGATGTTCAAGTTCTGCGGGCTGCCTTTGACGATCAGCGAATTGCTGCGATAGTCCTGAATGATCACCACCGGTCCGTTGTGCGATCCGATCCATGTGTCCGATTGGATCACGTCGTTGTTGGTGCCATCCGTGGCAAAAAAATAGCTGCGGATCTTCAACGCCGCGTCCGGTGCCGACATGTGCTTCAATCGATATACCTTGAAATCCAAGGCTGCGTCGGGCGGCATCTGAATGTCGAGTTTCTGTATCAACTCGGCAATGATCTCCTGGGCTTGCGGCTGGCCCACCACCACCAGGGCATTCGGCTGGTCGAGAGCGGTAATGCTCACCGCCCCGCTGCTGACTTCGTACATGTTCTGATAAATATCAGTGAGCAGCGGTTGAAGCGTCGCGCTGTCGGCGTTTTGCAGCGGATAGGTCATGATGTCAGGCCGGGCTGCCGCTGCACCGGCTTGCAAGCTTTCAATCACACGCTTGACGCGCTCCACGTCCTGGGGATCCCCGACCAGCAAAATCGCGCCAATGTCCTCCAACACCTGGATTCGCACGGTGCCCTGAATGGTTTCATCTTGAACCGTGAGGATGTTCGGTCGCTGGTCCGGCTGCTGTTGATTTTCCGGCTGCTGTTGTGCGGCGGGAGTTCTTGCCCCCGTCAGCGTCACTCCAGCGTTTTTGCGAAACGGCGCGAAGCGCACGGCTTGCTGGATGTTTTGTGACGGGTCTTGCTGTAGCCCCAACAGCGCGGCGGCTTTTCTGACCATTCCCGGTTCGGCACTTCCCAGGCCAATCAACTGAACGTCACCACGATCCTGGGCCGGCGGAAAGTCCAATGTTTCGACCACGCTGTGCAGTGTCGGCACCACGGACGAAGGGCCTTCGACCCCGACCCGGTTGTTTGTTCGGTCGACCAATATCGAATTCGAAGCCGTTTGGTTGTCACCAGGCAAAATGATGCGAACTTGGTTCCCGGATGGCTCGCGGCGAGTTTGGAGTGCGTGACCCCAAATCGACAGCAAAGACTTTTCAAATTGTTGCCAATTAACGTGGCTGAGGCGTCGCATCAATGGAGCAGATGCCGACGGCACCTCGGCCTCGGTTTGAGCTAGTTCTTGGGGCAAACTCGACTCCACCGGTTTTTGGACCGCCGGCGGTGACTCTTGTTGATTTAGTTTATGTTGGAAATCTGGTTTGGTTGGGAGCAAGTTTTCGGCCGAGTTCGACGAATCAATCGCGGGTAAGGACGAGATCTTGACTGGCGGTGTATGCCGGCTGGGACTCGATGGCGTGGCCGACAAGCGAATTGCCGGCGGGGATGAAGTGCCGTCCCCGGTTTTTGATCCTGTCGAATCCGTTTCACCTTTCGTTGCCACCGCGTCGTGCCCGACGGACGGGGAATCGGCGTTTTCGATTGGGCGATTTTGCGCCAATAAAGAAATGCCCAGCAATGAACAGGCACAAAGTCCCAGGATTCCAACGAGCGGTCGGCGGACCAGCGCGCGCCGATCTGGCGGTAACTGACGATTCATGATGTTCGGGTCTTTTGAAATCGAAGCGAGATTGCATTTCGTTGACCGCAAACGCGACGACACCGGTTCCTGATAGCACGTTATGTGAATCGGCTAGTCCCCGCGCACTGCGGCACACACATCCATTAAGATCGGCACCACCGGAATAATCATTAGAACAAAACAAATCCCTACAACCGAAGTTTTCGTCAAACTCAAACTGTAGATGTCAATCTGGGAAGCTGCCGAAAACTTTTCCGGCGCTATCTCCCCGGCCGCTGCCCGTCATCTGCAATCGGCCAATGCTGGCAAAAACGGCGCGACATCAATCCGGCCAGGAGTTCAATCGTATTGAATCAAACTGAAAACGGGTGCGGGAGCCAGTCGCTGGGCACCATTCAAGAATTTCAGTTCAATCAGGAATGCACAGCCGCAAATCTCAGCTTCGCAGTGCCGGACCATTTTGCAGCATGCTTCGACGGTGCCTCCGGTGGCCAGCAAATCGTCAACAATCAATACCCGCTGGCCCGACTGGATTCCGTCAATGTGCATTTCCAATGTATCCGTGCCGTATTCCAGATCGTAACTGTGCGAGTGGCGGTCATAAGGCAGTTTGCCTGGTTTGCGAACCGGCACGAATCCGACGCCCAACGCCATGGCGAGCGGCGTGGCAAAGATAAAACCCCGCGCTTCGGCCGCCACGATCACGTCGATCGCCTGGTTACGATAATTTTCCGCCATCATGTCGATGGCATGCCGGAACGGTTCGGGCGCTAACAGCAATGGTGTTATGTCTTTGAACACGATTCCGGGCTTGGGGAAATCCGGGATATCACGGATGTAGTCTTCGAGTTTCACCGACGCTAGTTCGGACATACCGACGTTTCCACGTTTAATGGGAGAACCGCAACCATAACTGGAAAACCGCTACTTTAATCGATCGCGCCGCCACTTGAAATAATGCAGAAGGGCAGCGGGCAACTAGAATTCCTCAAAAGCGGCTTCGTGCCGAAATCCGGTGAGCAGCCAACCGTTTTCACCGAAGTGCTGGAATTTCAACCAAACGATTCGCCAGGCGACTCCGTTGTGATTGTTGTACTGAGGCGCATTGACAATGACGAATACTTTCAACGTCAATTTCGCCGTTGGCGGGTCAGTGTCTTCAAACTCAATCGGCTGGAAACCCGTCACGTTGCAAGCGGAAAACGTGCAATATGGCAAGTCTCTTTCGATGCGGCTGCGGCAATTTGCGGCGTCGGGATGCACGTAACGCAACAGACCGTCAATATCGTTTTGGCGAACGTGTTGAGCCATTTTGCGAACGATTCGTTTCAGTTGTTCGCCGTCAGTATCCACCAGCGCGTCGACAACTAGGGGAACGACGATCAACAATCCGGCGATGACAAACAAGGGCGCGAGCCGTTTGCTCGGCGCGTAAAATAACGTGAAGATCAACAAGAACATGGAGACCACGCCCACCGCAACCAGTAAACCCGGGCTTTCTGTCAGCCAACTCATTCGATCTTGTGTATTTGCAGTGATTTGCGGTTGTGTCGAAGCAGTTTCAAACGCTACGGCGCGCAGGCCGGGGCAATTCGTGACAAATTCTAACGGTTCACGACCGATCGACCAGTCGCGCATGAGGCGTCACTGAGTCGGCCCGTTCGAGGCGACAGCCGATCCGGACCGGGTTTCCACTTTTTCTTTTCGCGTTTTTTTGAAGTATCCGTTATTGGACAGCCACGCCGCGGCATCCTGAAGCACCGGTTCCAGCGGCCCGAACGAATAGCCCAGTTCGCGAATCGCTTTCGAACTGTCGTAGTAATGATAAAGTTGTCCGAGTGCCAGTGCCGCCGAATTCACGGTGGCTTCGCGGCGTGTCAACTTGGCAACGACATCCCCACAGGCACCCACGGTATTGGCCAGCCATCCTGGCAGCGGGAACAGGGGCGCGGGCCGATGCAGCAGCTGGGCAATTTTGCGCCACAAATCGAAATACGTGATGTTGTTGCCGGCCAAAATATACCGTTCGCCGGTGCGACCCAGTTGCATTGCCGAATCGATGCCCCTAACCGCTTCGCGCACATCCAGGACGCTTACACCGCCTCCAGGCGCCGCCGGGACCCATCCGTTGGCAATAGCCGTGAACATCTGACCCGATGAAGGCTTCCAGTCGTAAGGCCCGAACATCAACCCGGGATTGACGATCACCGCGTCCAAACCACGGTGCACCTGGTCCAGCAAAACTTCCTCACCCCGGCGTTTGGTTATCGAATAGACGCAATCGGATTTCAGGGGTTCCAGGCATGTTTCATCTGCCGGAAGTTCCGGGGATCCCGCTGCCAGGGCATCCACCGTGGAGACATGGACCAGACGAATGCGCTTTTTTGCGCAAGATGCGGCCAATTCGCCCACGGCATCGACATTGATACGCCGGGATTCTTCCAATCGAGTTTTGCCGAACCATATCACCCCGGCCAGGTTAAACACGCCATCCGCATTTTCGGTCAACCGGTCGATCGCCTCGGAGCTGAACAAATCACCTTCGACCAAATCGACGTCCAAATTCTCAAGTGACTGTCGATTGCTTGCGCCGCGAATCAGGACCTTGACTTCGTGGCCCAGATTTAGCAGATGGCGGACCAGATTGTTACCGACAAGCCCCGTTGCACCGGTAACCGAATATTGCATGCGATTGGAGTCCAATGCCCGGCCCGTCAGCGGATGACAGGTTCGCGGCGAATTGAATTTTTCGTTTGAATGTTGATACTATGCTTGGCTTTGACCGAACCAAGACACCGGCGCTCATAATCATGCGTGCCTTCGTCCACACCCTACGCCTTTCAGCCTAGCCGCTATCGCTTTTATGTCAAATCGCGCGTCCGTTTCAGTGCAACCGGTTCAAACGAAATCGGACAAAAAACTTTTTTTGCAGCTCCCTTGGCAGTTGTATGCCGAGGACAATTTTTGGATTCCTCCGTTGCGGTTGAATCAAAAAGAGCTGGTTAATTTCAAACCGCATCCATTTTACGATGACGCGGAAATTCAGACGTTTTTAGCGCGTCGCAATGGCCGCGTTTGCGGTCGCATCGCGGCGATCCTCGACCACGCCCACAACCGTTACAACGACGACAACCGCGGCATGTTCGGTTTTTTTGAAAGCATCAATGACCGCGCCGTGTCGGACGCGTTGTTCGATGCGGCCAAAGCCTGGTTCAGCGAACGAAACATCCAAGACATGCGCGGGCCATTAAATCCGTCAATGAATTACGAGTGCGGCTTGCTGATTGACGGTTTTGACAGTTCGCCGACATTCATGATGACGTATAACCCGCCATTTTATCAGTCGTTGATCGAAGGATATGGGTTTGGCAAAGCGCAGGATCTCTTGGCGTTCTACGGGCATGTCAACATGCTTGATTCGCTTGACGAAAAGTTGAAATTTGTCACTGAGGAGGCGGTCCGGCGATTCCAACTGACGTTGCGGAAACTGGATCGCCGGCAATTCAAACAAGATGTCACGACGTTTCTAGAGATTTACAATGCTTCACTGCCCGGCAATTGGGGGTTTGTTCCGCTTTCGAAATCTGAGCTAAAACATTTGGCAAACGGGATGCGGTATTTGATTTTGCCGGAATTAACCGCGATCGCCGAAGACGAGTCGGGTCCAGTCGGTGTCGTATTCGGCTTATTGGATTATAACCCGATCATTCGCGAAATCGACGGACGCCTGTTTCCGTTTGGATTTCTTAAACTATTGATGAAACGCAAGTCGATTTCCCGAGTTCGGTTGATCAGTACAAACGTCCTGCCCAAATATCAGCGGTGGGGATTGGGGCTGGTCCTGCTGTCACGTCTGATCCCCGATGCCATCAACATCGGCATTCAAGATGCAGAGTTTTCGTGGGTGCTGGAATCAAACGATTTGTCGAGAGGTTCCCTGGAGCGGGGCGGCGCCAAGTTGATTAAAACCTATCGGATATTTGACTACCATTGGCAATCAGGTTGACGGAACGTTACGCTATTTGTAACGCTCGCGCCTTTTCTAGTCGGTCCCCTTCGTTATTAATGCTTGTATGGGCTCAATTTGTGACATTGCGATTACCGGTGTCGGATTGATTTCGCCTCTCGGCATCGGCAACCAGGGTTTTTGGGAAGCGTTGATCGGCGGTAAGTCCGGGATTGCTGTGCGACCGGAATTCCGAGATTCGCCGCATCCATTCCGCATTGCCGGAGCCGTGGCCGATTTCGAGCCGAAACAGTATGTCAAGCCGCGCAAGGCACTCAAAGTGATGTGCCGTCCCATCCAGTTCGGATTTGCCGCCTCCTCACTGGCATCCGACAGCGCCGAAATCACGGGAAATGTCGATCCCACGCGATTGTCGACGATTTTTGGCACGGAAGCATTTTACGCCGATCCCAATGAAGTGGCTTCGGTGTTTCGCACCTGCATGGTCAACCGTTGTTACGACCACGATCGCTGGGGACAGGCGGCGATGCGCGAAATTGAACCACTGTGGATGCTCAAGTACCTGCCGAACATGGTGGCATCGCATATCTCGATTGCTGTCGATGCGCGTGGTCCCAGCAATACCATTTGCCAATCGGACGCCTCCAGTTTATTGGCGTTGATTGAGTCGATTGATCTCATCCAGCGCGGCGGTGCCGATGTGGTCATCGCCGGCGGAACCGGATCACAAATGGCAACCACTGGCATGATTTATCGCGGCTTGCATCGCCTCAGCCGCCGGATTGATGATCCCCAGCGCGCCAGCCGCCCATTTGATGTGGACCGTGATGGCATGGTGGCTGGCGAGGGAGCCGGTGTCTTTATTCTCGAACGAACGGAATATGCCCAGGCCCGCGGCGCCACGATTCACGGTCGAATACTGGGTTACAACCGAGCGTTTCATCCGATTGGTCCCGATTTTGGAAACGCCATCGCCGCATCCATCAGCAGTGCCGTGCAACATGCCGGATTGGCGCCAACGGATATCGGTCACGTCAACGCTCAGGGATTCAGCACCGTTGAAGATGACATTTATGAAGCTCAAGGTATTCGCCAGGCGCTCGGAGACGTTCCCGTTTTTGCCCCCAAAAGTAATTTTGGAAATCTGGGACCCGGAACTGGTGCGGTCGAATTGGCGGCCAGCCTCGAAGCAGGCCGCCACCGTACGATTCCGGCGACCTTGAATGTCGAGCATCTGGATCCCCGATGCCCGATTAATTTGAGTTCCCACAGCCAATCTGTGCCTAACGCCACCGGGTTGAAGATAAATTTCTCCGATACTGGCCAAATCGTGACCATGGTCGTGTCGGCCGACTAGTGTGGATGGCGGATTGTTTGGACGGCATGCCAATGAACGAACGATGGAAAACCGCGACACTTGAACTGTTGGGCGGCTACCGGCGCATGATCGACGCCGCGGCCCGGCAGCTCGACGACCAACAGTTCTTTCAACGACCACAACCCAACCTGAATAGCGTGGCCGTGTTACTGAGACACTTGGGTGGCAATTTGCAAAGCCGGTGGTCGAGTTTTTTGAGCGACGACGGCGAAAAACCCGAGCGGGACCGCGATCGGGAATTCGAAGATTGGCAGGGGGACCGTAATTCGTTAATGGATTACTTTGATCGCGGCTGGCAGCGATTGATCTCCACGGTCGAGTCACTTTCCCATGACCAAATGGCGTCGACCGTGCTGATCCGCGGAGAACCGCACAGCGTTCCTCAAGCCATTCAGCGAACGTTGACTCACGTGTCGTACCACGTCGGCCAGTTGGTGTTAATCGCCAGGTGGGTCAAAGACGATGATGCGAACTGGCAGTGGTTGACGATCGCGCCGGGACAAAGTCGTCAGCACAACCAAGCCACTTGGGGCCAGTCGACCAGTCGCGGCATGATGGGCAAACCCACCGCCTAGCTCACCATCGCCTCACGTTTCGGTCGGTCATCCGCGGCAGCGTTGTCAATCGCGTGAGAAAAATGATCGGTGCCCCGGCAACGAGCGATGCGTTATACAGTCTCTCCGCTATGGCAGGCTCAGCCGATCTATAAGATCAACATGGCATCGCCGTAGCTAAAAAACCGGTACCGCTGCTCGAGGGCTTCTTGGTAAGCAGTTCGAATCAAACTGTCGCCGCCAAACGCCCGCACCATCGCCAATAAGGTGGTCCGCGGCAAATGGAAGTTTGTCATCATGACGTCCACGGCCTTGAATCGATGACCACCGTGAATGTACAGCTCGGTCGGTCCGGACCAGGGTGGCACGCCATCGTCAGTGACCGCAGATTCCAGCAGCCTGACAGTCGTTGAGCCAACCGCAACGACGCGGCCCTGTCGGCGACGCGTTTGATTGATCAGCTCGCTCGATGACTGGTCGATCCGGCCAAACTCGGCATGCATCTCGTGTTGCTCCACGGTTTGGGTGGAAATCGGGCGGAACGTGCCCGGACCCACGTGCAGCACGACCGGACATATCGATACGCCTTTGTGTTGAAGCTGGACAATGAGGTTTTCGGTGAAATGCAATCCCGCAGTCGGCGCCGCCACGGATCCAGGATCGGCCGCATAAACAGTCTGATAGTTCGCGACGTCGGCATCTTTCATGTTGCCATCGCGAATGTAATGAGGCAGCGGGACGCGACCCAATTGGGACATTAACTGGACCGGATCAATCGCCGGTTCGGGCCGTACCGCCCAGCAGCCATTTTCGAGGCGCGCCAACATTACCAGCTGATAGCGATCGGCGCCTTGACGGTCCTGCAACGTGATTAATTCGCCGGGTTGAATGTTTCCCCGAGTCTTGCACATGACTCGCCAAATTCCGGAGCCGCTGTTTTCCAGGAACAACCCCTGCCAACGACCGCCAGTTTGAGTGCGGTATCCCACCAGCTTGGCCATTAGCACTTTGGAGTAATTCAACACCAGGCAATCACCGGTCACGAGCCAATCGGCTAGATCGCGGACATGGCTGTGCCGGATGGTCTGGGTCGACCGATCAACGACGAGCAACCGCGCATCTTCCCGATTGCGCAGCGGGTCCTGGGCAATGAGCTCTTTTGGGAGCTGAAATTCGAGGTCTTCGACCGGTGTCTGATTTTTCGAGAGGGTCAAGTGTTGAATCCTGTGCCAAAGATTGCGGTCGCTTTGGATCATATTCTCAGAGGATTTAATTTCGTAGGCGGTGAATCTGCCCGGCGGGGTGTCCAACCGTCGAAATTGGCGTCGCGGGGAGGCACGGAATCGGTGGGCTGGCGAGCTAGCTTGGAATGGAAGTGCGAAACCACCGGCCTTTTTTGGCGACTTGGCAAATCGTGGAAATGGTCGTTGACGGATGTCCGAAAGTGGATATCTTTGGGGCATTGTGGGGCGATATGGGGCGAAGCGAAAATGCTGCTGACGGGCACGTATTTGCGGGCGTTGGACGAAAAACGTCGGGTTTCCCTGCCAAAACCGATCCGGCATTGGGCAATAGGAAATTCTGCAGAAAAACTGCAAGTTTATCTGACGCCCGGAACCGAACAGTGTTTACAGCTTCATACCGCGTCCTCGATGGAGTTGCAGTTGGGCGAGTTGAGGCGTCAGTCGCCCGGTCGCGAGGCGGTAAGGGTTTTTTCCCGAATTTATTATGCACAGGCGGAAATCTGCGAAATCGACTCGCAGGGCCGAATTTCGGTTCCAACCCGGTTGGTCGAATGGGCTAAATTAGAACGGGAGGTTGTTTGGATCGGTGTGGGCACTCATGTCGAGATGTGGTGTCAGCATCGTTGGGCGGAGTACCTGGAGCAGCGGCGGCAAGGATTTGATTCTGTAGTCGAATTGGCTTTTGGCCAGGCAGCAGGTCACACGTTTGAGGCGGAAAATCAAGCGGCCGTGGGCGCAACCTCGATACGTCCAAAATAAAACCGGCGTGACAAAACGCCGGAACGAAATCACAAAAGGCTCAGGCTTTTTGTGGCAAATTACGTCCTCCGTAATTTGCGCGGCTGCTTCAGGCCAGTTGTCGGCGT
>JBFILF010000129.1:0-12061 GCA_041599835.1 Pirellulaceae bacterium | reverse complement strand
ATAACTCCTGATCAATCAGTGGTTTGGTCAACAGATCAAAGGCGCCGGCCCGGATCGCTTCAACACCCGTTTCAATGGTCCCGTAACCGGTCAACAAAATCACCGGCAGCGAAGGTTGTGTCTTGCGGCAGTACTCCAGCAATTCGAAACCGTCGCCATCGCCCAGCCGCACGTCGACAACCGCAACGTCAAATGAGTGTTTGTCCAGCAGCGACTGCGCCGTGTTGACGCCTTCGGCAGCGGAGACCTCGAAACCCTGGGTCATCAGCCATTGGTGCATCGATTCGAGCAAATGGCGGTCGTCATCGACCAGCAACATTTGGTGCAGCGAGTTCTTGGATTTCTGTGTCATGGGTCAGCGGATTAGGCGCGGTGGTGGTGGTTCGCGGTGCCATGGCTATGCAAAAAAGCAACGACGGTGAAAAAAAGTAGGTTACCGCTTGAGGCAGGTCAAAAGCCGAGTGCTTTTCCACGGGAAATGTCGATGAGAAAACAGCGAAATCTCGGATGTTCGACTCAATTGAGCCGGTTATTCCCGCGATTGGCTTAGAACCCGAATAACCGGAACTGAGCCAAGATGACGCCGCTCACCGGTCCGTCGCCCCCGCGGTCCCGGCGTTCAAAAATGGCAGAACCGGCACAAATCCCCGCCAGAGTGGCTACAATATGGGTGACGGGGATCGCTTACCACCACTTTTTCACCACCATGTCGATTCGGGTGCTCATATTTGATGACCATCCGGTGGCCCATTATGGTCTGACGCACTTGCTGACCCAAAACGGGTTCGAGGTCGTCGGTCATGCCTATGATGGATCCGGGCCGGTCGAAAAAATCACACAAGTCGAGCCGGACGTGATCCTGCTGGATGTTCGAATGCCCAAACAGGACGGTTTGAAGGCATTAGAGGAGATTCACCGCGCCGGCCTGGCCGTCAAAACGGTCATGTATTCCGAACATGCCAACCCCACCTATGTGGCACGGGCCATCGCGCTGGGCGCCTTTAATTACGTTCTCAAAAGTTCGCCGCTTTCGATGTTGATGTCGGCAATTCGCGATGCGGCCAAAGGCATACCGCCGGCCCCAGACAGCTTGTTTCAAACGACGCGAAAATTGATGCGTCAACGAAACGTCAATCTCTCGGCACCGCATTCATTGACCGGCCGCGAACTTCAAGTCCTGCGGCACTTGGCCCTGGGGTTAAGCAACCGGGAGATCGGTAGTTCCTTGGGGATCAGTGTGGAAACGGTCAAGGAACACGTGCAAAACATTTTGCGTAAGCAAAACTCCAGCGACCGGACGCAGGCTGCCGTGTGGGGCATCAAACACGGAATCGCTTAATTCGCGGCTATTTCAGCGTGCCCATGTGTTGTCGCCATTGGCTTTCCAGTCCCGCATAATCCTGGCCAAAGAATTTGGCGAAATCAGCGAGTCGCTCCTTGGCGTCATATGCTTCCAGTGAAGGGCGATCAGCCACACGCTGCAAATACCGGTTAAACTGGCCGGGTCGTGTTTCAGCCAGGTAGTAACTCATACCCCACGCCAGAGCATAAGCCACGTCTACATTCTCAGAAAAAATCCGGTCACTGGCGATCATTTGCCGCAAGAATCCTTGTGATTTCGGCTTTGAAAAGATAGCGTGCAGCTGCGGCAAATAGGCGTGGTGGATTCGATCGCGCGCCGAACGAAATTTGGCGCTGTCATTGATTCCGCGAGTTTCGAACATGCTGGCCAGCCCTTCGGCACACCATGTCGGCGTTTCGGCCCAGCGGCTATGAATGCCACGATTGAAAGCGTATTGGTGGAGTGCCTCGTGGATCAATGTTAGATGGTCCGAGTCCCAACGGCGGCCGGTGGCCCCGGCACTTTGTTGATACGTTACGACCCAGTTGGACTCGGGCGAATAAAATCCCACGTAGCGGTTAGGACTGTTGACGCCTGATCGTTCCGCTACGGCGTTGAACTCGCTCCGCGATCGCAGGACCACCACCACCATTGGAAATTCGGCGCGGGACTGAGTGAATCCGCGCACGTGAAAGTATTGCGAGAACCGCCGATAGAGCTGCTCAAATGGTTCGGCCCAGCGGGACCGTTGTCCGGGTGGGTGGACAACCACGTAGTGGGCCGTTCGCGAAACTTCATGACCCTTGAACAACTTTTGCAGATGGCGCTGAATCTTCGAGGCATCGTAGGGAATAAAATATTCCGATTGGCGGGCGAAATCGGTGACGTCGCCCAGATTAAATTGCAGCATGCGACCATCACGCCGCAACATTACGAATTGCTGCGGGTTCCACACTACCGGGCGACCGACGTGTGATTTTCCGTCGACCGTCACGCGAAGCGTGATCGGTTTCAACTCGTCGTTGGCACGAATCGCGGCAGGAGTTGCTAAACCTGCCAGCCAGAACCCGCCCAATTGACTGGCGACAATCGTTAAGATGCTCAAGTGGTTTAACATGGTGTGGACGTTTCTCCGGCGAATCGGCGCCGTCCGGTACGTTAAAATCAGGGCTGTCGATGACCGGGCCTACCAAACCATACGATGAATTTGCGTGCGATGACGCCCATTGAAACAACGTCGAACGGCCATGCAACACAATGCCTACATTCCGTATAACCTTTCGTTCGCGTGGCTGATCGCAGCGATCGCCACGTTGGGTATCGCGCGCGGACAGGCCTGGGCCCAGCAAACGGTTGATTCCGAAAGGTCAAGCGCTGCCGCGGACATTTTGCGCCTTGTCGGTCAATTGGATTCCACTCAGCTGATCGAGCGCAATCGCGCCGAACAGGAGTTGTTGCAAGCCGGACCGAACGTACTGGCATCACTGCCGCGCCCGGGGACCCTGGCCAGCTCGGAAGCAAGGTATCGTCTGCGACGAGTTATCAAGCGACTGCAACGCGAGCTGGTCGATTCCGCCAGCCGGCCCAGTGTGGTCGAGGTCGAATCATCTGACAGTTGGGCCGAGTTGGCCGGGCACATCACCAGCCAAACCGGCAATCGAACGCTGGTCCGCAGCGCTGACACCCAACCGCGGGAGATTCGTATTCAGAAATTGACGTTTTGGGATTCCATCGCCAAAGTCATCGAACGCGCAGATGTGCAGATCGACTATGCCCAATCGACGCGGGATCGTGTCGTCTTGTCCGGATTTCGCGGTGCCGCCCCGCCGCCACCTGAATCGTTTACGTCCAGCGGACCGTTGAGATTGGAGTGGAAATCGGCCAGTACTGATGCGGATGGTCGCGTCACCCAAATCAACCTGCGCGTTTTGTGGGAGCCGAGACTGAACGTGGTCAAAATGCACGTGCCGCTGGATTCGTTTCAACTGATTAATGAACAGGGGATCGCCGCCTACCAATTCAATCCAAACGCCAAACTGAATATTCTGCCCACTCGAGATCAATGCTTTGTCGAGTTTGCCGTGCCGACCCGGCCGGTGTTGGCCTTGGCAAAACCGCAGCGTTTCACCGGTAAGCTGCACTTGTTCGTGGCCGGCCCCGAGGTGACCCTGGTATTTGAAGACGCACTAAATGTCAAACAGCCAGCTGTTCGGTCCTTTGCCGATATGACGGTGGCCTTGGAGGCTCCGCGCCGCCAGGGCGACGCACATACTTTTGCCATTGCCATCGAATATGAATTGGCAACACCCGATACGGCGATCGAATCGCATTTTCCCTGGATCGAATGGCACGCCGCGACTTTGGTGAATCCGAATGGCGAGCAGATAGCCGCCACCGAGCGGCAGCAGGTGTTTCAGGATGCCGCCGAATACCGCATCGAGTTCGTATTCCGCGTGCCCCCAGGTGGCGATGCTCCCTGGGATCTGCGATTGAATTTGCCAGGCGGACTGCGTCGCGTGGAAGCACCATTTGAAATTCAAATGCGGTAACCGAATAATAAGGCCGATCTTGACGGAGGCATGCGGGGCACCGGGCATGCTCACAAATTCAACCGAGATGCAGATGAACGTTACGATTCGAATGTGTTGCCTGGTGCTTGTCCTTGCCGGAGTTCTTGCGGACATCGCGACGGCTCAACCCGCGACTCCCGTAGCGGCGATGGTCGACGATCAACCGGTTTTTGTTTCGCAGGTGGACTGGCTGTTTCAAAAGAAATTCGGCGAACGCAAATTGGATCCAGAGGTCGCCTCCCAGTTGCGGGCGCACGTTTTGAAACAGCTGGTCGAGCAACAATTGGTCGTCGGTCACTTACAGCAAGCCGGACAGGCGGCCTCGGAAGATGAAATCAATCTGGAAGTACAGCGGATGGCTGCGCGACTGGCGACGATTGACAAATCGTTGCATCAATTCCTGGCCGACGACGGGCAGACCATGGCAGGTCTGAAATTTAATCTGCGATTCCAAACCAGCTGGAAACGCTATTTGGATCAACACCTGACGGACGAGAATCTCGAGAAGTTTTTTCAATCCCGGCGGCGGCAGTTCGATGGCACGCAACTACGCGTGGCCCACCTGCTAATAGCCGTTGACGATAGCGACACAGACAGCCTGGCCCAGGCGATCGCCAAAGCGGAATCCATTGTTCAGCAGATGGAACAAGGTGAATTGGCGTGGCCGGATGCCGTCGCCCAACATTCGACCGCGCCGACTCGTGATCGCGGAGGCGATGTGGGTTGGATTGGGTATTCCGGACCGATGCCGCGGGCCTTTACCGATGTCGCTTTTCAACTGGAAGTTGACCAGATCAGTCCCCCGGTGCGAACCGGATTCGGCGTGCATGTAATAAAGTGTTTGGAGGAGCAACGAGGCACCGCCAATTGGTACGACGTCCGCCGGCAACTAGAAGATGCCGCGACCCGGTATCTGTTTGACCGGCTGGTCAATCTCCAACTAGAACAATCCGAGGTCCGGTACACGGGTCTGTCGGAGTACCACGATCCTCGCAGCGGCGAATTGACTGTGCCAAGTAAGGTTGCGCCCGATAAGTAAGTAGGATGACCTCGATGGGAACACCCTGCCTGAGGACACCCTGCCGCAAAACAACGAGATTGAAAAAAAGTAATTGATACGTTCTTAAAGCCGTCGGCTCAACTGGCGAAGCTTTCGGGACTTGCGACACGAGCATCGCTGTCACTCGGCCGCCGGTGCCTCTTTGGGTGGATAGAAATCATCCCATTCCTTGACGTGTGGATCGCTCAGTTTGCCCACGCTCTTGGCAACCAGCATCGATACGGTTGCATCACCGGTGACATTGACCATCGTGCGGCACATGTCGAGGATCCGATCCACGGCAAAGATCAACGCCAATCCTTCCTCCGGCATGCCAATTGCGCCGAGCACGATGACCAGCATCACCATGCCGGCACCCGGGACGGCGGCCGAACCGATCGACGCCAGCGTGGCGGTAAGAACAATCGTCAATTGTTGGGCCAGGCTAAGATCTTCGCCAAAGGCCTGGGCAATAAACACCGCGGCCACGGCCTGGTACAAACTGGTGCCATCCATGTTGACCGTGGCACCGATCGGTAGCACGAAGCTGGCGACTTCTTCGTCGACCCCCAGGTGCTCTTCGACACGCTCCATCGTGACCGGCAGCGTCGCGGCGCTGGAGCTGGTGGAAAACGCCAACAGCTGCGCCGGCGAGATACCTCGCATGAAAAAGCTGTATTTTTTGCCAGTGAGCCCCACCACCAAACCTGGGTAAATCACCAGGATTAGCAGCGCCAAACCGACCACGACACATCCGGAATACCACAGCAGCGCACTAAACACGTCCCAGTTGGGTGCCGTGATCACCAGTTTGACCATCAGCGCAAACACACCAAACGGTGCGGCCAACATGATCAGGTCGACCAGTTTCAATACCACTTCGTTCAGGCCATCAAAAAAGTCTTTGACCGGTTTGGCGGTTTCCGCTGGAACGAGAATCAACCCGACACCAAAAAAAATCACGACAAAAATAACTTGCAGCATATTGGCGTTGCTGGTCGACGCCATAAACGCATTGTCGGGGACCAAGTCCACCAAGGGCTGAATCGGGCTTTGGTCTTTCTGAGCCTGGGCGGCCGCGCGGCGCGAATTGAGCGTTTGCATATCGGTTTCGCTCAAACCCCCAACCAGTTGTGTCCGTGTTTCCTCCGTGATCGGTGCGCCCGGCTGGACCACGTTGACGATGACCAATCCGATCGTGACCGCCACCACGGTCGTGGCGAGATATAAAGCGACAGTTCGTCCCCCCAATACGGAAAGCCGCGACAGATTTTTCATATCGGACACGCCTTTGATCAACGAGGCGATAATCAGGGGAATCGCAATGAGCTTCAACAAGTTGATGAAGATCGTACCGAAGGGGGCAATCCAATCCGCCGCCAGGTCGATGAAACCCAGCCAAACCGCCAGGATGCCGAACAGAACGCCCAGCCCCATGCCGATCAAGATTTGCCAATGCAAGGCAATTTTTTTCATCGATACAACCGCCAGCAATTCCAAGTGGATTGAAGAAGGAGGTATTCTAACTCATCCACCGGCTGCCGTAACTATGCAACGCCGTTAACAGCTCATTCGGTCGTTTTGCGCGTTGCGACGGCGATCACTTCGGCAACTCAACATAGATATTGATGTTGATCAGCCGCATGTGCTGCCGTTCGCCCAACAGCCTCGTGCGAACGGCTTCGCGCGGATCGAGCTGACCGAACAGGAGGAACCGTTTGCCCAACGTCAAGTTTTTATGGTCTTCGATAAATGGCGACATCAGTAGCTGGTTGGTGCCGACCAGCTGTAACGTGATTGTCGGCTGCGGACCCAATTGAGGACTGGAGCCGACGGCTTTTTCCACGTCAGCGACGATGATGAACCAGGGATTCGTTTGAGTCACGACCGAAGCAAACCACTCGTTGCCGCGTCCGCTGGCGACGCCCTCTTGGTCAATATCGTCGACGAGACTGGAGCTAATCAGTTCCATAAATGTTTGAAGCTCTGCTTCCAACGGGCCGCTGAGCGCCGATTGTTCGCTGTAGGAACGAGCCATTTCATGCAGCCCAATCCAACTTTGCGCCAACGACTGAAACTCGCGGTACTCGTCTGCACTATCGGCGGTCCAGCCCGTATGCTTGCACCGCTCGTATGAGTCTCTTAGTTGTTTGACCAGCTGACCACTTTCGACGCGCACGTCGAGCAGTTGGTTGCTTTCCGGTGTGTCACCGGCCACCAGTGCTTGCAACTGGCTGGCATTGGCAAATGGCTGCGGCTGATCCGTCGTGGTGGAGTCCAGCAATTGCTTGATGTGTTTGGCTGGCAGAGCCATCACGTTACCTCCGGCGGTCAATGACGTGTGATACGCCACGACCAAACCTTCTTCGTCGAGGATCGGACTGCCAATGATGTGCGCGGAACGCTTGCCCATTTGATCGGCGGGATGAATGATCCAATCGACCGACTGGTCCGCGGCCAAGCCTCGTTCCTGAACTGTTTTTTGTTGCGCCGGCAGCAAGTTGGGAAACAGCGCTCGTTGGGCGATCCGGCATTCCGTCAACCAGCTTCGGTATCGTGGCGGAGGAACTCTGGCGATCAAACATCGTTGCGAGGGCACCAGCATGTCCTGCGTGGCGAGAGAGACTTCGGCCAGGCTTAACACTTGTGCCCGGTTGATGGCGATCAGCGCCAGATCGTGCTGCGGATCGCTGGCAATGATACCGCGAGCGTCGTCCGTCAATGTGCGCCACGGCGGCGTATCGTCCAGTTGGCTAGCCGCGACGGTGACGCGGATTCGTCCGGCATCGGCAATCGCATGGTGGCTGGTGGCCACCCAGCCGCGTGAATCCACCAGCAACCCGGTGACGGTCCGGTCCTCCAGCGGTGCTTCGATTTCCAGCCGTACCAGGTACGGATTTACTTTTTGCCAGACGTGTTTCCATTGCTGCCGGCTGAAAAAATTTGGCGACTCGTCAATCACCGTTGGCGGCGGCGTTATTCCGATTGCCGCATCAATTGAGTTGATTTCTTCCCCTGGCGGTGAAGATTCGTCAGCCGGCGATGGCACGCGTTTTTCGCCATCCCTTGCGGCGGAGCGTTCTGTTTGCTGGTCGCCAGCGTTGTCCGAATTGCTCAACATCATCACAATGCCAAATAGCGCCGCAATCGAACCCACGGCTAGCACCAGGACGATGCTGTTGTGAATCCACCGCGGCCAACCGCCTGAGCGGAGCGATCGTTCAGCTTGAATCGCGAACGCCGGATCGGCGTCCAACGAAGATTCGGCATCGTCCAATTTGATGACTGGCGGCGCTTGCGTTGCGGGCGGTTCCGCTGGTGTGGCCGTCGTTAAACGTCGCGGGGCAATGGCACTGGCGGCCGGTTGATTCGTAATTGACGGTTCATAATTCGACTGGTCGACCGGCGTAAAAACAGCGCGCGGCATCCACTGCTCGCAACCGGCACATTTCAACTGTGCCGCGTTTTCATCGCGCGATATCGAGAATCGATGCTCGCAGACCGGGCACTCGACCAGAACTGGCATGGGCACGTATTAAGGGTTTCAATCTCGGTACAGAATCAGGTTAGCATGGCTGAGGAAGCAGCGCCAATTCGGCCAGACAGTCGAGACGAGTAGCGACATCAATTATAGTCGATTTCGCCGAAGACAACGAAATCAAGCTCGCGGCATCAGACGTTTGGCATGCCAACCGCCGGGTTCATGACGGTTATTCAGAATCTCAGCGGGCCGCCGGATTTATTTGTTAGACAACGAGTCGACCGGGCGGCCTGCTTCTTTGCCGCGTCCAATCGACAATTCTTGATCTATTTGCAATCGAGGTCGAGCGCGAACGGTCGCCCGCACTCATGAATTCGCTACATGCGTTATTGCGTCGGTGTCGAATGCTGTGCCATGCGTTGGTCGCCGGATTGCAGATAGCCGATCAGGTCGCGAATATCCTGCATTGACAATTCATCCACCAGTCCATCAGGCATCGGTGATTTTTCGGCTTTGGCGATTTCATCTATATCCGACTCGGCCAGACGAACCTTGTTGCCATCGGTCGTGAGCAGCACGTACTGGCCCGGCTTCGTTTCGTGCAGCAACCCAAACAGCATGCGGCCGGTGGTCGTTATCACTTTGCTGCTTTGATACCGATCGGGAATGTGTTCCGACGGGTGCAAGATCGCACGCAAGATCTCGCGGCCCGAGTAGCGTCGAGACAAGTTGGTCAGATCCGGCCCAATCGGCTCGCCTTGCCCGTTAAATCGATGGCATCTGCCGCACTGAACTGTGCTGAACAAGGCGTGTCCGTTGCGGAGATTGGCGTCCATCGAGTCGTTTTCGATGAAGGTCAGCAGCTGGTCGACGGAGTATCGGCCATTGGCTTGCTGGTCCTCAAACACCAGCGGTTCTTCGTCGGGGTAGCGCTGGTTGAACCAGTTAACCCAGCCGGTCATCAGCTCGCGCCAGCCGGCGGATTGGGATATCGCCGGGTTGTCGCCGGACCAGTGCCGCAGCAGTTGATCGGCGGCAGCCGCTCCGTCGTCACGCAATCGATAGCCAACGGTAATGATCTGTCGAAAGTACCTGGATTCGCGCGGCCGGCGATTGACCGTCTGCAGTTGTTTCAGCACGTCGCGAGCCGTATCGTCGCTCAATTGATCCAGGCCGCTGATCAGATAGGGCCAATTGGGGCCGTCGGGTTTTTGGGCCAATCCGAGCACGACGTCATTGCGACGTTGCGGTTCATGGCGCCAGACCTCCCGCAAGTAATACATGGCTTTGTCGTCACCGCATTGGGCGAGAACCGCCACGCACCCCAACCGCGCGCGAATCGCATGCGGATCGGTGCGATCAATCAATTTCCGATCCATTTGGATAATGGACTCGATCTGTTCCGGATCGATCTTTTCGGGCAACTTGTAAAAGGCTGCCAGCGCTGCCGTGGGCCATAGGTGGCCGTTATCAATTAGTTGAGTGATTTGCGCATCGTCAATACGGCTGGTAAATTCTTCGATGATCGCGGACAGGTACAAGCTGTAATTGCCACTTTCCGTGCGGGCTTGCATCGTCTCCAGAAACTCGATGACCGACAATCGCAAAGCACTATCCATTTGATCGGCCAGCCCTCTCAGGTTGGTCACCACTTGCAATTTATCCAAGTCGGAATCGGTGGCCTGGTGGAGGTACTCTGCCAGACGCGAATTGGCTAATGGCGTATTAAGGTAACCGAGGATTCGGCTGATCTCGCGGTTGAGTTGACCGGATGCCGCGGGGAATTCCCGCGCCATGCGTTCACGATATAACGAGATGTCGTCCGGATTGACTTGACCCAAAACCAGTGCCAGCTGCATGGCTCGCAGCAGATTCAGATAATCGCGATCGTCGATGAACTGGTCCATGAATTCGCTGGCCCGCGCCAGAACGTCATACGCGTTTTGCAATGAGGGTTCGGCGATCATCAAAGCGATTGCCGCCTGGTTAAACACTGCGATGTCCGGCGTCTGCAATACAGCGTCACGCCAGGTCGACGGCTCACAAGATTCCAACAATCGCCGCGCAGCAAACGCCTCCGTTGGCTGTTTGGATCGCAACAACGGTGAGATCGACTCCCAATTGGGCTGAATTTGCAAATGCTGCAAGGCATCACAGGCCGCATGACGGACTCGAGGATCCGGATCCGCCAGCGCCCCGGTCAAGACTTGCGCCGAACGGCCCTTGGCACGCCAGCCCAAGGTATTGATCGCCAGCACCCGTACGGGGGCCGCCGGATCCCGGGCCAGTTGGATCAGCATGTCGTCACTGGGGATGGGGCCATACATCAACAGGTTGTTGACGGCGCGAAGGCGAAAGTTGGTATCGTTTCGCAGTTCGCCCAGCACTCCCGTTAAGATGTCGTTCCATTTCGAATCGAACAGGACTTTGATTTTCGCCAGTTGCTGACGCGACCACGCGCTTTGCGGCTGAGGCCGACGGACCAGTTGTGACATGGAATCCGTTAGCCTTGAGAACGATTCTGGAACCGTGCCGTTCCAAGCCACGCGGTACAGACTACCTGCCGTCCCGCGCCCGCCGGTGCAAAAATACAACGCGCCATCCGGACCGACCGACAAGTCGGTCACGGTCAGCGGATTGGCACTCAGAAACTCTTCCACTTCAGCCGTAAACGTGTCGCCTTTGGGTGTCAGTCGAGCGACCCAAATCCGACCCTCTGTCCAGTCGCCCAAAAACAGCGCTCCGTGATACCGCACCGGCATCATCACGTGATCGTAAACGACAGCGCCCGTGGGTGACCCACGGCCCGTATCCCCGATGCTGGGCAGTTTATCTGCAAAGTACTCCGGAAACTTGGCGGAACCACTGCGCCATCCATATTCGCCGCCGGCCACCACGTGATAAATCTGATTCGGCCGATACCAAGGCGTGCCGACGTCAGATTCCATGTCGCTGTCGTGCACGAATAACTGGCCGTTCCGGTTGAATGCCAGGTCATAGGCGTTGCGAAGTCCGCTGGCAAATACTTCTTTGCGACTGCCATCGACCGAAACGCGCACGATGGTGCCTCCGGGTGCTTTGACGCCGGCGGCGTGACCGCCTGGATCTTCGATGCGGGGCAACACCACGCCTTCGTAAATCTTCGAGACAGGACTGGTCGGATCTGCAGGCTCCTGCATCCGGCTGGCACTGCCAATCGTGACGTAAATCATGCCGTCCGGACCCAGCGTTAACCCGTGCGGGCCATGTTCGCCGGTTTGGCCGGTAAAGCCGATCAGTTTGGACACCGGCTCAAGCATTCCATCACGATTGGCGTCCGTCAAGCGATACAGTCCCAGTCCCTGGGGGCCTTCGCCCGTCACGAAGACGTCTCCGTTGAGCGGCAGAATACCCTGCACATTGTCGATGTCGTCACAATATTTGCGAACGGAGATTTGACCTTTTTCCGATTGGCTCAAGTCAGCCAATAGCAGCTTGCCGCCTTCACGCGAGAGAATGATCTGACCGAATTCATTGAACTCCATCGCGATCAGCGAACCGACCGACTCGTTGAGCAATTGTTGCACCACAAAATTTTCCGGGACTTGAAAATCGCGCTGAGCCGAACCGGAAGCTGATTGGTTGGATGT
>JBFILF010000128.1:0-12109 GCA_041599835.1 Pirellulaceae bacterium | reverse complement strand
GGCGATCATTTGGTTTACATCTATAGCGAGCAGTTATATGCAATCCAGGAGGAGTTGATTCAGGGGATCCGGTTCGAACGGGAAAATCCACGGCAGCGAGCCGGCGGACTCGATCTGGTCGAGGCAACCCGTGAAAAACTCAGATTGTTGGGCCTGACAGACTCGCAAATCGCCGAAATCGAAACACGCGAAAAGGCTGAAGACCATATCACAATTTACTCGCCGATCGGCGGCATTGTGATTGAAAAATTGCGACAGGTCGGTGACCGGGTCCAGACAGGAGATCGCATCTATACGATTGCCGATTTGAACCAGGTATGGGTCAAGCTTGACGCGTATGAATCCGATTTGCAATGGCTGCGTTTTGGCCAATCCGTGTCGTTCACCACGGAAGCCTATCCTGGCGAGAAATTTCAAGGCCGCATTGCATTCATCGATCCGATCCTCAACCAGGACACTCGGACGGTTAAGGTTAGAGTTAATGTGCCAAATCAGGATGGCCGGTTGAAACCGGAGATGTTTGTGCGGGCGGTCGTCGATTCGAAGGTGGCCGCCGGAGGACGCGTATTGGATGCCGATCTTGCGGGGAAATGGATCAGCCCGATGCACCCGGAAATTGTCAAGGACGAGCCGGGGACCTGCGATATTTGCGGAATGCCGTTGGTTCGCGCCGAGTCGTTGGGATACGTGGCGGCCGAAGCGGATCCGCTGGCGAAGCCGCTGGTGATTCCCGTTTCGGCGGCCCTGGTAACGGGCACGCGCGCCATCGTATATGTCGAAGTTTCTGGAGCCAGCCAGCCGACCTACGAGGGCCGTGAAATTCTGCTGGGGCCCCGGGCCGGCGATTACTACCTTGTCCGCAACGGTCTTTTCGAGGGCGAAATGGTCGTCACCAACGGTAACTTCAAAATCGACAGCGCGTTACAAATCCAGGCCAAGCCCACCATGATGACGCCCGAAGGAGGCGGTGCCGGGGGGCATGACCACGGCGGTACGTCTGGTCAACCTGACGAATCGATGACGATCGATGTGCCTGAGGGCTTTGCGATTCAAATACACGACCTGATTTCGCAAAGCCGGCAAGTGACGGAAAGCCTCAAGGAAAATCAACTGGAGACAATAACGCTGGCATTCGCCCAGTTTTCGCAAGCCTTGAATCGTGTCAACGCCGAAGGATTGCCCGATCATACCGCCATGTTATGGCGAGAATTTCTGATGTTACTTGGAAATGACGCCGTGGAAGGGTCGCAGGCCAGTGACCTGCCAACCGCCACGCGCGCTGCGCAATCACTCAGCAAAAACATTCGGCGAATGAGCGACCAATTCATGTTGACTCACGGTGACCTTCAAGATTCCGCAAGGATGTCGCTGCCCAAGTTGACGATTTCAGAACCGTTTCAACGTCAACTGGCCGAGCTGTTCAAGACGTATGGGCAACTTCAAACGGCCCTAGCCGCCGACGATGTGAACGGGGCCGCACAGGCAATCCTGTTGATTCAAACCGCAGCATCGGCGATTGACGACCAGTCGCTAAATGAGACGGTGCGCGAAGTCTGGTCGAAAGAAGGCCAGAGTTTGAACCAGATTGTCACCCGGTTGAGCGCAGCGCAGGATATCGCTGCGGCCCGCGCGGAGTTTGCGTTGCTATCCGAGCAGTTGCTGGCAATGGTGGTCCGTTTTGGAATCACTGGAGACGGCCAGATTTTCGAATTGCATTGCCCCATGGCATTTGACGGCAGAGGAGCAACGTGGCTGCAGGACAACGATCAACCTAAGAATCCGTATTTCGGCGCCAGCATGCTGACGTGCGCCGATCGAGTGCGGAAAATTGCGGACGCCAATGATGCTGATGCCGAACAGGGAGGGCATCAGCATGAGTGATTCATCACAAACAACAAGCCATGGTTCACCAGGCAGCGACCGCCCGGTCAGGATTCAACCTCGGTCGCTGCTGGACCGAGTGATTTATTTCTGCCTGCGACAGAAAACGGTCGTCGCCCTGTTCGTGATTGGAATCGTTGTTTGGGGAATTTACGTTGCGCCATTTGACTGGAAAATCTTGGGCATCGAACGCAATCCGATCGCCGTCGACGCCATTCCCGACATCGGTGAAAACCAGCAAATCATCTTTACCGAATGGATGGGGCGCTCGCCTCAGGATGTCGAAGATCAAATTACTTATCCGCTGACCGTCGCCCTGTTGGGCATCCCCGAAGTCAAAACCATTCGCAGTTATTCGTTTTTTGGGTTTTCGTCGATCTATGTCATTTTCAATGAATCGGCCGAATTTTACTGGTCACGATCGCGGGTGCTGGAAAAGCTAAACAGCTTGCCGGCCGGAACGTTACCGGAAGCGGTCCAACCGGCGCTGGGACCGGACGCCACCGCGTTAGGGCAGATCTTCTGGTACACGTTGGAAGGACGTGATCTCGATGGCAATCCGGTCGGCGGATTTGAACTTCACGAGCTGAGATCCATTCAAGATTGGAATGTCCGCTACGCATTGGCATCCGCTGCTGGAGTCAGCGAAGTGGCCTCGATCGGCGGATTTGTGCAGGAGTACCAGATTGACGTTGACCCGGACGCGATGCGGGCCAACGGAATCAGTCTGGCCCAGGTATTCCAGGCCGTTCGCATGTCGAATGTCGATGTGGGCGCCCGCACGATCGAGCTCAATCGCGCCGAGTACGTGATTCGGGGCCTGGGGTTTTTCAAACAGCCGTCTGACATCGAAAAAGTTGTTTTGAAGGTCAGTGACGATGTCCCGATCACGGTAAAAGACGTGGCACGGGTGATGCTGGGGCCTGCCTTGCGCCGCGGCGCGCTGGACAAGGGTGGCGCGGAGGTGGTCGGTGGCGTGGTGGTCGTGCGCTATGGCTACAACCCGCTGCAAGCCATCAAGAATGTCAAGGCAAAAATTGCCGAGATTGAAAATGGCTTGCCCACCCATGTGCTCATTGATTTTGGTCAAGTCACTCAGCAGCAAGTCGCAGATTACGCCGGACAAAATCAATTCGATGCATTTGCGGGAGTCAAACTCAACCACCCTGCCTGGGATCAGCATTTGCGCGGTTTGGAGCGCGCCGCCTGGCCGGATTGGGCAAACCTGAGCCAGGTCAAGGTAGTTGAGTTTTACGATCGAACCGGCCTGATTTATGAAACGCTGGGGACGTTAAATACCGCCTTGTACGAAGAAATCCTGGTGACGATTCTGGTCATCATCATTTCGGTATGGCACCTCCGCAGTTCATTGCTCATCAGCAGCCTGTTGCCGCTGGCCGTTTTAATGTGTTTCGTGGCCATGAAAGCCTTTGGCGTCGACGCCAATATCGTTGCGCTGTCGGGGATCGCCATCGCGATTGGCACGATGGTCGACATGGGCATCGTGCTCAGCGAAAACATTTTGAAACATCTAGACGAAGCGGAGCCGGAGGAGGATCGTCTGGACGTCATCTTTCGGGCTTCCAGCGAAGTAGGCGGCGCCGTGTTGACGGCAGTTGCCACAACGGTGGTCAGTTTCCTGCCGGTATTCACCATGGTGGCCGCCGAAGGCAAGTTGTTTCGGCCGTTGGCCTTTACCAAGACGTTTGCCCTAATCGCGTCGGTGATCGTGGCGTTGACGATCATTCCGCCGGCGGCGCATGTGTTGTTTGCCAGTCGAATCAAGGGAGTTCATCCGAAACGACTGGCGGCATGGGGAGCCGTGTTGGCCGGAGCGGCGGTGGGATGGTTACTGTCTTGGTGGTGGGCCGGCGTCATTTTGATTGGCATGGGGTTGTATTTTTTGTTCATTGACCGAATGCCCGCGGTGATCCGGGGCGCAGCGCCATCGGTGGCCAACATCTTGGTGATCGGATTTGTGCTGATGGTGCTCACGACCGAATGGTTGCCGCTGGGTCCGGACCGAGGCGTGTTGAGAAATCTTACATTTGTGGTGGCGCTAATCGGCGGATTGTTAGCGCTGTTTCAAATTTTTCAGCGATGGATATATCCTCCGCTGTTGCGGTGGTGCCTGAATTACAAACTGCTGTTTTTGACCGCTCCCGCCTTGCTGTTGATTGTCGGTGGATGCGTGTGGTTGGGGTTTGGCACGATGTTCAGTTTTGTTCCAGCCGCAGCGGGGCGACTGGGAATTTCGCAGGAACGCGTGGTGGCCAGCGGCGCTTGGAACACATTGAGTGAGACGTTTCCAGGTCTGGGGCGTGAGTTCATGCCGGCGCTCGACGAAGGCTCTTTTCTGTACATGCCCACGACGATGCCGCATGCTTCGATCGGCGAGGCAATGGACGTGTTGCAACTGCAAAACACGTTGATTTCAGCCATTCCCGAAGTCGATTCCGTGGTGGGCAAAATTGGCCGGGCCGACAGCCCACTGGATCCGGCACCGGTATCGATGATCGAGACCGTGATTTCCTATAAACCCGAATACATTACGGACAAGAACGGGCATCGCATCAAATACCGATTTGACGCCGCCGCGGATGAATATATGCGGGACGATCAAGGCGATCTTGTGGAAGACGCACAAGGCCGCCCGTTTCGCCAATGGCGGGGCCACATTCGCACGGCCGACGATATTTGGAAAGAGATCACGCGTGCGGCCGACATTCCGGGAACGACATCGGCGCCCAAGCTGCAGCCCATCGCCGCGCGGATTGTCATGTTGCAAAGTGGCATGCGGGCGCCGATGGGCATCAAAATACGTGGGCCAGATTTGGAGACGATCGAAAAGGTCGCGCTTCAGCTGGAGCAGTTATTAAAACAGGTCGACAGCGTTGAACCCAGCGCGGTGATTGCAGACCGCATTGTCGGCAAGCCATACATTGAAATCGACATCGATCGCGACGCGATCAAACGTTACGGCCTGCATATCCGTTCTGTGCAAGACGTAATCGAGGTCGCGATTGGCGGACGGCGGCTGACGACCACGGTCGAGGGTCGCGAGCGTTACCCGGTGCGCGTCCGCTATGCCCGTGAACTGAGGGATGAAATTGAGACGCTGGGTCGAATACTCGTAGCTGCCCCCAGTGGGGTTCAGATTCCGCTGGAACAATTAGCGGACATTCGATACGCGCGGGGACCGCAAGTGCTTAAGAGCGAAGACACGTTTCTGGTCGGCTATGTGTTATTCGACATGAAGGAAGGCCAGGCCGAAGTCGATGTTGTCGAACAATGCCAGGCATTTCTGGACGACAAAATCGCGAATGGCGAGATGGTGTTGCCGGCTGGCGTCTCGTACACGTTTGCCGGCAATTACGAAAATCAGGTGCGCTCACAGAAAACTCTGGCGCTAATATTGCCGATCGCCTTGTCCGTGATCTTTATCATCCTTTACTTTCAGTTTCGCTCGATCGTCACAACGGCCATCGTGTTCAGCGGAATTGCCATCGCCTGGGCGGGTGGTTTCGTCATGATCTGGTTTTACGGGCAACCCTGGTTTTTGGGTTTCTCCGTGTTTGACATGGACATGCGGACACTGTTTCAAGTTCATGTTATTAACCTGAGCGTGGCCGTATGGGTTGGGTTTCTGGCACTGTTCGGAATTGCCTCGGACAACGGCGTTGTGATCGGAACGTATTTGGACCAGAGTTTTCGACGATATCGAATTGCCAGTGCTGCCGATGCCCGGCAAGCGACTCTTGAGGCCGCGTTGCGCAGGGCGCGACCGTGCTTGATGACCACCGCCACGACCATTCTGGCCTTGATACCCGTCCTCACGTCAACCGGCCGCGGATCGGACATCATGGTCCCGATGGCGATTCCAAGTTTTGGCGGAATGACCGTCGTGATCATCACAATGCTGATCGTTCCCGTGCTGTATTGCAGCGTTCAGGAATGGAAACTCACTTTGGGAATCCGGGACGAACGATTCGAGGAAAGGGTTGGCGAATCGTCGGTTTAATGCATTGCGCGCCGGCGAGGCTCGTCGGATGCCGGCGGCAAATGGCAGAGCAACTATTTATCGCATTCGATGTTTCTTTTTCACGGTGGCGCGTAGATGGGCGCCTGGCCGGCGCCTGCCCGCCGTTGTAATCGTTGGAATTGGAGTTGTCGCCAGGCACGAGTGTGCACGGTTTGGCGCGCCCGCTCATCTTTGTGGGGTAGCGCGCCCCGAGGGTGACCACGATTAAGAACGAATTTTGGGCCTGGGCGCCCCCCCTAACGGGCTTGCGGTGGATTGGCACACAAATTGCAGATCGATTTCAGTGTATTTTTCGATATTGAAGGGACCTACGAGGGGGCTGCGCAACAGCTGGCTAGTGCCTGCGCGAATTTGGGAATGAACACGGGTCACGTGAACGTCTGTTTCCGTCGCGTCGACTCGCCTGTTGTCTGATGTTAGTTGAATGTGTTGTTTTTGTAGTTGTCTGGAAGGAGGTCTGTTATGTTAGGTTCCATGGTGCCAATAAGGAGACGGTTTCCTGGAACGTTTTCGCGACTAGAAAACGAAATGGAAAGGTTTTGGGATCCGGTTGATCGCCTGTTCAAACCGGAAGAATGGGAATTCTTCAATCAACAGGCATTTCCGTGGGTGAACATCGCGGAAAGCGACGATGTGTTCGAGGTTACGGCAGAGTTGCCGGGCGTGAATCCTAAGGACGTCAAAGTGGAATTCCAAAATGGCGTGCTGTGGATTTCTGGCGAAAAGAAGGAAGAAAAAGAGAAAAAGGGCCAAGCGTTCCACAAAATGGAGCGATATTATGGCACTTTCAATCGCAGGATCGATTTGCCAGGAATGATCAAAGAGCCCGATATCGCTGCCGAATTTGAGAACGGCATTCTGAAAGTTGTCGTTCCCAAAAGTGAAGAACTAAAGCCGAAACAGATTAAAGTCAAGGTCCATTAATCGTTCGGTAGTTCTTCGTGGATTTGCGCTGCGATCCTCTGTCCATAATCATCGCAGCGCGATCCGCTTTTCGCGTGTATTCGGTCGGCGAGTGAACGCTGCTGGCTTCTCGTCTTCGCCGGCCGATGCTTTTTTTGCGCCCTCTATCCAGGTCCGCCAATCCAAGTCCGTTGTGACGCCTCAGCCAGCGGTGCCATTGGCCAGTTTGTCACGCAGCGATTCCAGGTTCCGCTTTCGCGGCAGATGGATGTGACGCAGTTCGACGTGGATTGCCAGGTAGTACACGACGATACTTGCCGCAAACAGCGGCCAGATCCAGATTCGAGTGGAATCGAACAATTCCGCCACCGTCACGCCCTTGGCTGCGAAATTCAGCGCCGTGATCAGGGCGACTGGCAAAATAAACCACCAGTGAAATGACTTGAGCCGGTCAATCTGATAGTCGACCTGAGAAATCGCTTTATTCAAGTCGCCCATCAACGACGACTCGAATCGCTGTTCGCTCCGCCGCCGTCGAAAACGCCCGATGGCAACATGCATCGCGGCGCAGCCGGCAACCACCAACATCATGGCGGAAGCAACGATTTGATACGGCTGGTACGTTTGTTCGTCAAACAGCCGTTTGCCGACCAGGATTGCTGCGATGGCCATCAAAATAACGATCATGAAGATCTCAAAAATATTGACGCATTTCTCGATGCAAAGTCCGCGCCGGCGTACGCTGGCGTGCAGCGCCTCCTGATCCACGGCGTACAGCGGCTGATCGTTTTGCGAATCCCAGATTACTTTCATTTCTTTGAAGTCCATACTATCTATCCTCGAACGATTTGCTCGCCAGGTGTTTTTTGATGCGATTGATTTTGACGCCCACGTTGCTTTCCGAGATGCCAAGGGCCTTTGACATTTCGCGATAGCTGAATCCGTCCAGCAGCAACAACGTCAGCGACCGTTCAATTTCATCGAGATTTGCAATCTGTTCATAAAGCCAATCCAGTCGAGGGTCTTTGGCTTGCGAAACATTGCTCGAAAGCACGTGCTCCGACGTATGCAACGGCTGCTTTTTGTCCTGATGCTTCCGCTCTTTTTTGGACCACGCCATGGCCGAATACAAAGCCACGCGATACATCCAGGTCGTGACCGCCGACTGCTGTTTGAAATTCGGTATGGAATCCCATATTTGCAGGGAGATTTCCTGAAACAGGTCCTCTCGATCGTGGTCGTTAAAAGCGTAGGCACGCACCACCTTGAAGAGCAGTCCTTGATGTTCGCTCAGCCACCGTTCAAAAATGTGTTGTTGCTGAGCTTTCTTCATCAACTGACACTACAAGGTTTCTGTCATTCCGCCCCAATTAGTGCTGAACCAGCAGCCAATTATTACAGAAATTGTTCAAACTCGGTTTTTTTGAACATTTCAACCGACTGCCCGGGAATTCGCCAAAGTCACGAAGCCGGCGGCGGTGAAGTAATTATTGTCGCAACGTGTCGCCCTTGATTTCGGGTCGTGCACCATGCCGACGCCATCCAATAGTATTGGCCTGTCGCCTTGAATCGGGTCGACGTCATCATTCCCGCCCTCAATGAAGAAGCATCGTTGCCGCTTGTGCTCGGTGACCTGCCATCCGTCCGACAAGTGATTGTGGTGGACAATGGATCGACCGATCGCACCGCGGATGTCGCCAGGCGGTTAGGCGCCGTCGTGACCGAGCAACCGCAGCGCGGATATGGGGCCGCGTGCCTGCTAGGCCTGGCATTGATTCGCGAGCAATCGATGCAAGATGTAACCACTCCCCAAGTCGTCGTATTTCTGGATGCGGACTACAGTGACCATCCGGATCGGTTGGCGAAATTTCTTCGGACAAATAGTTTTGGCGCAGTTTCAGGCCCTTGCTGGTCATTCGAGACGGTGTGCCAAAATTTGAAAACGCCACAAAAACACGGCCGACTCTGTCGATTTTGATAAGTCCCTGATCTCGCCTCGCCCTGCGGCGGCGTAGTGTATAATCGCTGCTCAGCGGTGAGGCGACGTTTGATTTGATTCGCCGCGATCGATGTTAATTAATCCCGCCCGGACTCGATAGGACAACGCCAAGTGATGTTAACCATTACCGAAAGTATCAACGCTATTTTGACCTCCAAGGAGTCATTTGGTGAGAAGTTTTATGCGCAATTGTTCACGGGCTATCCACACCTCAAACAACACTTTGAAGGCGTGAACATGCGCGAGCAAGCGGTCGTGGTGACGATGGCGCTAAGTCTCATTGAGCAGTATTATTCGCGCAGGAACGATGCCACTCATAAATACCTGCAGGTATTGGGAAGCCGCCACTGCGAACGTCGAATTCCTGAGGAAAGTTATGCTGATTGGCTCGATGCCCTGATGGAAACCCTAAGCGCGTTTCATGAGCACGCGTGGAACGAAGCTTTAGCTGACCAGTGGAAGGAGGCCATTGAAAAGGCAACTCAAGTAATTTTGGAAGGATACAACAGGCGTTATCACGTTTAGATTTTGCTCCAACGTTGAGCCCAGAATTCAATATGAACGGTTAATGGCTTTTTGCCGGACCACTTTGAAAAATCCTTTGCGTTTCGGCTGATTAAACTGACACACATGAGGCTGTTGTGTTTTGCGCCATGATCGCGGATTCAAATACTTCATTGACAGTAACTTTCATGCGGCAATCTGTCATCGGTGCTTTTCTCATCATGATTTTGATGTTCGCGCCGTTGCAAGTTGGTGTGTCGGCTCAACTCGTCACGCTGGACGACGTCGTAGCGCCTGGACCCAACCGGTCGGACGAGCCGATTGCCGAGGAATTTTCTTTAGACCGGGCAACCAATTTTCTCGACTCCGCATCCCTTCATTGGCAACAGCAAAGAAAGTGCATGACCTGCCATACAAACTATGCATACCTTTATGCACGGCCAGGCATTTCAGGCCAAGTTCTCGCGCACCGGGAAGTGCGACGCTTTGCCGAGCAACTCGTTCTTGAGCGGTGGAAGACGAAGGGTCCACGGTGGGATGCCGAAGTGGTCGCCACGGCTGCAGGATTGGCATTTAACGATGCCGCAACGACGGGCGAATTGCATTTGGCGACCCGTAAGGCCCTTAATAGGATGTGGACGGTGCAACGTGAGGATGGAGGATTTTCTTGGCTCAAGTGCGGATGGCCTCCAATGGAATCCGACGATCACTACGGCGTCACGTTGGCTGCGATCGCCGTCGGCGTAGCCCCGGAGGATTATGCCAATAGCGAGGCGGCAAAAAAGGGTCTTGAGAAAATCCGAAAGTACTTAGATAAGAATCTCCCGCCAACTCTTCACCACCAGGCGATGCTTTTATGGGCCTCAAGTTACCTGGATGGGTTGATTGCGAACGAAAAAAAGAAAATCTGCATTGAGAAACTTCTCTCTTTACAAAAGAAAGACGGCGGATGGGCTCTTGCTACGTTGGGTGATTGGAAGCGTTCTGACGGAAAGGATCAAGACGTCGATACAAGTGACGGTTACGGGACTGGATTTGTCATCTACATACTTCGACGCGCCGGAATGTCTGCGGATTCTCCTCCGATCCGACGCGGCATCCATTGGCTGAAAACGCACCAGCGTGAAAGCGGTCGATGGTTCACACGTTCACTGAACAAAGACAGCAAGCACTTTATTACCCATGCCGGGACAGCAATGGCCGTGATGGCACTATCGGCATGTGACCAGCTTCGATGAGTGCGGACACGTATGGGCCTGACTGCGTGATCGCCACGACTGCCCGCTGCTCGTCGCCTGGTTCCTGTAGCGGAACAGTTTGTTGCGAAAAACTCGTGAAACGGAAGCGGTTTTTGGAGCGGCGAAAATCAACAGCTTTGGTGGCGAGTGAGGTCGAGTTCCTATTTTGTTCAGGCCAAATATGAACCGTCCGTGAAATCTTGCTCACACCAGCCGACAACAATGGGCTTGCCGGCGTCCACTACCGCAACGAATGTGTTCTTGAAACCTGATCGGGGACGTGGCACCGGATCAGAACACATGCTCCAGCGTATTTTGACCTAACAATAACGGATATGCGACTGCGCCCAGCAATCCGTGGGAAATTCCCAGCACCCATATATTTGGCCAGCGCTGATAAAACCACGACCAGCACAATCCGCCGACAAACGTCAAGCAGACGACGCGCCAATCCGCCGCGTGAACTGCGGCAAACAACACGGAGTTTACGACCAGCGCCCAATTGGGCCTGGAAATACAAGTCATCAACGCTCGATGTAGGATACCCTGGTAAATAAACTGCTGCACGACGCCCCACAACGGGTACAGTGGCAACAGCCATAGCAGTTCTGGTCGCGAAAATGTATTCCCCAGGGATAGCGAGACAATGACGAGCGCGAGCGCTGCGCCAACGGTCCAACAACCGACTCGCCACCCAGCCTGCAAAAAATTGTCCACTCGAATTCCATAATCGCGCCACGTGTGTTTGCGCCGGCTCAACACGCCCAAGATGTAGAGCGTTAAAACGCTGAAGACGAAAATTACGATCCAGCCGATGGGTAACTGAAACAGGCTGGCCACGACGTAGATAGCGCTACATCCGGCAACCACAATAATATCAACTGTCGCCTGTTGCTTGGTTAATAAATCAGCCACAACCCGGAACACGGCAATAAAATTTCATTCTTTCAAGCGTTGTTGCCGTCCCGATTTTGACGCGGTCCTTCGCGATCATTCGATTGGTCGTCGAGCGCGTACGTTAGATTTCGAAGGAAATCAACTTGTCTGCGCCGATCGCCTTGCGCGGCAATTTGCTCAAATGCAACGGCGTCGCCCACCCGAAATGACACTTGGCTGCCTTCCTGAATCAGGATTTCCCGAAGCAGAAAAAGTGTGGAAAGGGGGTGATATAGCTGTCGCGATTGCAAAAACACCCGCGACGGACGACCAACAACATACACGGGCAAGACGTTCGCATGCGAATGTTTTAACAGGGTGGCAACACCGGTGCTCCACTCAACATCCACCGGATCCTTCCGGCCTTTCACCGAAATGAACGAACCTTGACCCGCCGGAAACAGAATCAACGCATGCCCTTGTTTGAGCCACGCCATGGCTTCTCGCACCGGTTCCGATCGACTCCTAGCGCTGGGGCCGTCGCTGGCATTGACAAAAACCGCGTATTCATCGAGACCCGGAATTCCGTCGAATGTGGTGGTCAACATGACTTTGAGATCGGGCCGGGTCCCGCACAATGCGGTGGCCACCGCCATTCCGTCGATC
>JBFILF010000127.1:0-12213 GCA_041599835.1 Pirellulaceae bacterium | reverse complement strand
TTCGCGCAAACCCGCCATCAGCACCAGTGCCAGCGTGAAACCCACACCGGCACCCAATGCATAGGCGATCGACTGCGCGAATCCGTAGCCCCGGTTTGTCTGAAACAACGCCAAACCAAGAATCGCACAGTTGGTGGTGATCAGGGGCAAAAAGATACCCAGCGCGCGGAATAGCACAGGGCTCATTTTCTTGATGAACATTTCGACCAGTTGCACCGTCGACGCGATAACGGCGATGAACGAAATCAGCTTGAGGTACGGGGCGTCGATGGCAACCAGCAAGGCCTGGATTCCATACGCACACACCGAACTGACCAGCATCACAAATGTGACCGCGGCACCCATCCGCGTTGCCGTGGGCATTTTTTCCGAAACGCCCAGAAACGGGCAGATGCCCAGAAAATAGACCAACACAAAGTTGTTGATTAAGCAGGCGTTGACGAATATCGACCACAGGGACGTTTCGCTCATCAGATCACCTCCTCCAACGATTGCCGGCGCGATCTCAGTTGCCCGATCCAGTTAAACAGTAACAACCACCCGGCTAGCACAAAAAACCCGCCAGCCGGCAGAATCATCACCACCCACTCCTGGAAATGCTGGCCGAACAATGGGACGCCGAACAGGCTGCCGTATCCAAATAATTCGCGGACGCTGCCCAAGCACAGCAGCACCCAGCAGAAACCGACGCCCATTCCCAACCCATCCAGAAACGATCGGCGCAAGTTGTTTTTCGATGCGAATGCCTCAGCGCGGCCCAGGATCAGACAGTTGACCACAATCAACGAAATAAATGCGCCTAGTGCCTTGTGCAACTCGAGGCTGATCGCCTGGATCAAATAGTCGACAACCGTAACCAAGGTGGCAATCACCAGAATAAACGTGACGATCCGCACCTGTTTGGGTACGAAATGGCGTATCGTCGAAACCGTCACGTTCGACGCAAGCAATACAAATCCCGTTGCCAATCCCATGGCCAGCGCATTGCGAGCCGTGTTGGACACGGCCAGCACCGGACACATGCCCAATGCCTGCACCAGTATGGGATTTTGCTGCCACAGACCTTTGGTGACTTCGTCGCTGTCATTGGGCTGAGCTTTTTTTGCGTCAGTCGCCATGCTACTGCTCACCTTGCGTTGTTTGAAAGTCTGCCTTTCGCGGCCGGACTCGGGGAATCCACCAGCCCGCACTGTCGCGCAACATGTCGGCCGTCGCTTGCGAACTAATCGTAGCGCCCGAGATGCCGTCGATCTGCCAGGGTTCGCTCTTTTGACCGGGCTTAACGAACTCAATCGGGTGAAGTAGCGCGTCGCCACCATCGGTCAAACGAACGTCAAGTTTCTCGAAGTTGCGCAGAAATCGCGCATCTGACTCGATGAGGTCGCCCAGTCCCGGGGTCTCGCGGCTGTCCAAGACACGGATCCCGATGATGGCTTCCGCGTCAAACGAATAGCCGTACAGCAGCCGAATCGTATCCTGGTAACCCATCCCCGACGCCTCGATCGCCAGACCTACGAGCGAGCCACTCTCGTCAAATCCGGCAAAGACCAGGTTGTCGGCTTCGTCATCGGACGACGTGGACTCGAACCGGCCCTCGTCCGTCAGGCGAAAGGCGGCGCTACTGCGGGCGCCGGGCAATACCTGCATGACGGCCCGCTCCCGCAACTCGCTCCGTTTGCGCTCAATGATGGGGCGGGTTATTTCGTACACCAATACAATCACCAAGGCGCACGCCACTCCCACACCGACGACGGCCCGGTACATCGGCCAGACTCGCGGATTGGTGGCCGCCACACCTGGCGGCGCATTTGACGGCGCATTTGACGGCGCACTCGCAGTCCCTGGATCACTCACGACGATTCCCTCCGTCCCGCGTCCCGTATACCCTGGGCCGGATCCAATAATCAATGTGCGGCGATACGGCATTGCCCAACAGAATGGCGTACATGACGCCTTCCGGTAGCCCGCCCCACACGCGAATCAACATGACCAATGCACCAATTAACACTCCGTACAACCAGCAACCGGCATGGGTCATAGGCGACGCCACCATGTCGGTGGCCATGAAGACGGCGCCCAGCATGAGTCCTCCGGAAAACAACATGAACAGGGGTCCGGCATAACGGGATGGATCGACCAGGTTTAAAACCGTGCTGAACAACCCCACCGTCAGCAGGATGGCAATTGGAATGCGCCAACTCATCATGCGGCGAATGACCAGATAGACACCGCCGATCAGGATCAGTAGCGCGCAGGTTTCGCCGGTGGAACCGGACACCGAACCAAACAGCAGATCACTCGTTTCGGTCAGCGCACTGTCAAATTTCCAGCTGGTTAGCGGTGTCGCGCCGGACAAGGTGTCGTACGCCGGTACGGCAAACGGCAGGGTTAGCGTGGATGCCGGAACCGAGGTGAATCGGTCCGTGGGCATGGCCGGCCAGGAAGTCATGGCCACCGGGAAGGCGGCTTGCAGCACCGCGCGACCGACCAGCGCGGGATTGAACACATTGAATCCCAAACCGCCAAATAGAAATTTGCCCAGGCCGACTGCGATCACGCCGCCGGCTGCCACCATCCACAGCGGCAGGGCCGGCGGCAATGTCATGCCGTACAGCAATCCCGTGACCGTCACCGACCAATCGCCGATGGTCACTGATTTACCTGTCAGCCGACATAAAACTAACTCCGTGATGACGCAAGCAGCAACGGCGGTTGCCAACGTCATTAAGGCGGCTAATCCGAACGCGTACACGGCAAAGCAGGTGACCGGCAATAGCGCCAGCGCCACGTTGAACATAATGGTGTCGACACTGGTTCCGCTGCTGAGATGCGGAGAACTGCGAATGTCCAACGTCTGGTATGACTGCGTCACGCCGTCTGCCTCATCTTTCGCACCGCGGCCTTTGAAACGCGGAAATGCTGAACCAAGGGAATGTGCGACGGGCAGACGAATGTACAACAGCCACATTCAAAGCAGTCCATCAAGTTGAACTCCTCGGCCATTTTTTCGTATTGCTGCTGCTCGGCCAGCAAGCCGAGTTGTGACGGGTTGAGAAATATCGGACACGCCTCGACACAATAGCCGCAGCGAATGCACGGGTATTGTTTTGGCTCGGCCAAGCCCTTGGTCTCGCGGCGTGTCAACGCGATCACGCCGGTGGTTCCTTTGGTAATCGGAATGTCCAGCGTCGACACGGCCTGGCCCATCATCGGACCTCCCAAAAAGACACAAGCGATATCGTCCTGAATTCCAACCGTTTCCAGAACGAACCGCAGCGGCGTGCCGATGGGGATGCGGTAATTGCCCTTGTTTTTGACCGCGGGACCGCCGATCGTGATCACTCGCTCCTGCAACCCCGCTCCATGCGGTAACAGCCTGCCGATCTCGGACGTGCTGGCCACATTAAAACAGAGCGCGCCGACATCCAGCGGCAATCCACCGGACGGAATCTCGCGGCCCAGCAGAGCCGTGATCAACATTTTCTCCGCACCCTGCGGATACTTCACCGGCAACACCTCCACGGTAATGGGTGCGCCGTCGGGGATGGCCGCGCGAATGGCCGCGGCGGCATCCGGTTTGTTTGCTTCGATGCCTACGATCGCTTGCGAAGCGCCGGCGGCCCGCCGCAAATATCGAATGCCGACCACGACATCAGCCGCGTTTTCAACCATCACCCGGTGGTCCGTGGTGAGATAGGGCTCGCATTCGGCGCCATTGATGACCACGGTATCGACCGACTTTCCTTCGGGGATCCGCAACTTGGCGTGCGTCGGAAATGCTGCGCCGCCCAACCCCACCACACCAGCGCTCTGGATGGCCGCAATGATTTCCTCCGGGCTGGCCGAATCGGGGTCACAAGCGGTTCCCTCCAGAATCTCCTGTGTCGATGCGGGAAACGGCTCCAGGAAAAAACCGGGAACCATTTTGCCGCTGATGCTGGGAATCAGTCCAATGCGGCGGATCACACCGGTGGCCGGCGCGTGCATGGCCACGGAAAGGAAACCATCAGGCTGCGCCAGGCACTGGCCGCGCGTGACCTCCTGTCCCTCGCGCACCACCGGTATCGCGGGTTTCCCCAGGTGCTGCACGAGTGGGACCGCCAACACAGGCGCAAATGGAAATTGGCGGATCGGCTGTGTGCAGGTATCGTCCTTTGACTCGGGAGGATGGATGCCGTGTGCGAAGCTTTGGGCGCCCAAGATTTTCATCGCCTGGCAAATCCTCAATTATATTTCTTGGCCCGGGCAATCAATTTGTCGATGTTTTTTTCACCGAGATCCTTGGGAAGACCCGGATGGATCACACGAGCGGTGCACAGTTCAGCCGCCTTGACCAGATCCTTAAACGGTCCGCCCGCCGGATCCTTGATCACGGCTTTTTTGTCTTCGTTGTACTGAAAGATGTTGGGATTGAGCTTGATGCACTCATCACACGAGGTGCATTGATCGGTGTCAATCCAGGGCGCCATGTATCCGCTGGTCGGCGGTGCCGTTGCAGCGGGCTCACTGGCTTCAGTTGGCGGGGGCGCAGCGACATCGGCCAGCGTTTGGGTCAACGTTTGACTCAGCGTGGCGGCATCGCCATCTTGCACGAGATTCATGATGCCGGCGGTAATTCGCTGGGTCAACTCCTGCCGTACTTCCGCTGCGATGTCGGCGCGATTCGGCTGTTTCTCACCCACGCGGGCGATCGACCGCAGCATCTGCCAAAAATCGCGGCGCTCTTGGCACGACTCGACGATCGGCTGCGATACCAACAGCCGCGTCAACTGTTGTTTGCGGTCCACACTCCAGATGAACGGAAATCGATCCTCCCTTTCATCTTCGGGCAACTCGAGAAATTCAGCCAACGGAATCATGTTGTCGTTCCACGTATCACGAGGAGCAACGCGAAAATGCTTGCGAAATCGAATTTCGGTAATGGCAAAATCGGCGAACGTCATTGGCAATTCCATGGTCTTTTCACGGCCGCCTTCCACATACTTGATCGTGTAAGTGGGCCAATCTTGTTCGGGCGCCGGGTTGCCATCCAGATCGAAGCAATCGGGCGGCAACCGGCCGGCGTCCGGGTCGTAGCGGAACAGCGGATAGGCGCGCGATTCCACCGCCAATTTGCCTTGATGAGCGCTCATGTCATCGCCGATGCCGTGTTCCGGTTGGCAGGAAGTATAGAGATTGAACAGCGCCGGTCGACGTGTCCTCAGTCCCTGAATAAAACCTTCGATCATGTGGTTAGCATGGGCGATGGTGCTTTGTAAGACGTACGTGGTCCGATGCGCCATGCCGATCAGGCCGATCTCCTTGCGAATCTCCTGTTTGCCCTTGATGGCCTTGCCGAATTGGGCCATGTCCGATATCTGGCCAAAGAATCCGGAGGTGCAGGCCTGGCCGCCCGTGTTGGAATAAACTTGCGTGTCCAGCACCAATACTTTGATCGGCATGCCGGACATCAACGCGCGGGACAGATTTTGAAATCCAATGTCGTACATCGCGCCGTCACCCCCCACGGCGACTACCGGCGGGCACAATTCCCACTCGTCATCGGTGAATTTCCTCCAGTCGAAATACGCAAAATACTCGTCGTGCTGGACCGGATCATAGGTGCCCGCCAACTCCAGCTCCGCCATGCGAACGGCTTTGAATCCTTCCGCCATTTTCGCCATGTGGCCTTCGAACACGCCCATCGCCATCGAAGCCGGGTCCTGAAACAAGTGGTTGGCCCACGGGAAGGGGTAGGGGTTGAAGGGAAATGTACTGCCCCACACCGACGAGCAACCCGTGGCATTCAGCATGCCCATGCGCGCCCGACCTCGCCCGGTGGTTCCATCCTCGTATCTCCATTTCAGTTGTTTCAATTCGTTCAGCAGTCGGGTGACCCGGCGCAACCAGTCCTGATCAATCGGCTCGCCACCCCGAACCCGCTCAACCCGCTCAGCAATCGTGGCCAACGTGATGTCGCCTTGGTCCACCTGCTCAAAGACTCCGGCAAGCGTGGCTGGGTCGCCGACGTCAATTTCGTGCACCAGCCGCAATTGGATATGCTTTTCCAACTTCGCAATCAAATCGGTCAAGTGCTTGACGTGCCGCTCGATCCGCGGTTGCATCAGCGCTTCGACAGTAGCCACGAACAAATGCACGACGGTCTTTTCACCACAGCCGAGACATGCGCCGTCGCCGCTGGTAAAAGCCGAGTAGTTATTCTTGTCCAGCAAAATCGTGTGCAAGGCGCCAATACCCTCATCGAGGTCGTCGACGCGAATGTATTTCTTCGGCGTATTAGGCAAATCCAGCCAAAAGTCCCATTCGCGACGAAGCTGGTCGATGGATTCCGTCGTCTGCGGCACCGCCCGCAAGGCGTCGTCGTCGCAGACGGCAATGCATTCCATGCAGCCTTTGCAGGTATTGGGATCGACGGTGATGCTGAGCAATCCGCCTTCGCCGGGCGATTCCTGTTCTTTCAGCGAGTAATAGGGCCGGGACAGCGCGAACTGAAACTCACCGAGCTCTTCGCGAAACAGCTCGAATTCCTGTTTCAATTCCTGACGGGCAGTTTCGTCCAATCCGTTGCCGTGAAGGGTCTTGTCAATCGCCTCCTCAAACATGCCACGGACGTTGTCGGTTTCCTGTGCCTGGCCAAATAGTTGGCGCAAATGCTGCTCCATTTGCCGCACGGCGCGAGGCAAATGCTTGACTGATGTGCCATGCTTTTCGACTCGCTTGACCACGGTATCCAGCACCTGGCCGACTTCGTTGACCAGCCCCGGAATGGCCGTATCGGGACAGACGGTATAGCAATCGCCACAGGCGGTGCAGTTTTCCGCAATCCATTGCGGGTGGTGAAAACGGATGCCGGTCATGTCACGGAAGAGTGCCGTGACGGCCGGCATGACCCCCAGCCCGATAAACGGATCGGTGATGCTGTCACTTCCCATCCCGCGAGCATAGAAACTGCCGGTTTGTTCCCAGAAGCGATGGATATCTGACATCTTCGACTGGCTTTGCGGCTGGCGTTTGAGCATCACCGGCAGCGACGGCTCGCTCGTGGTTGACTTTCCGTTTCCACTGGAATCGTCCAGTGTCCCGTGCGGGACCGGTTTCATCTCGTCAAAGCCGCGTTTGACCACGCGCAGATTTTCCTGGACCACTCGTGCGCCTTTGGCACCGAATTTCTGTTGTAATTGATTCTCGATGGCGCTGATCAATTGGGCTTCGGAAAGATTGCGCTGCTCAGCCAATGGTGAAGCGGCGAAAAACGCGCCCTGAAACGCAATGCCTTGCATCCGCAACTGCAGGTCGGAATCGCTGGCCTCCTCGCGCGCGATTTTAAAAGCGTCCAAATAAAAGACGTTGATGTCGTTGTCGATGATGATGCGGCGGAAGGCGATTGGAATGCTTGACCAAACCGCCTCGCTGCTTGCCAATTCGCTTTGGATGACAAACACACCGCCTGGCTTTAACCCGGCCAACGCATTGGTGTGCTGGAAGACGTTGGGGTCCGGGGACAGCACCACGTCCACATTGAAATATTCACAGTTGACGCGAATCGGTTCCGGTGCCGCTGAGAGGTAGTACGTTGTCGGCTGGCCTTTTTTCTCCGATCCGTATTTTGGATTTGCCTTAATGTGGAAATCCAACAATTCGAACAACGTCATCGCCAGATTCTTGCCCGTGGTGATGGCGCCCCAGCCGCCGACCGAATGCATGCGGACGGTGATGCTGCCGGGGGGCAGCAAATTGGGATTTTCGGAACCGCGGATCGTCAACTCTCGCACGTGTGGGTAGGCCGCTTCGATTGTCTCCTGGTAAATCCGCTGCTTGGGACTGGTCGGGTCGTCGCGCAAAAAGTCGATTGATAGATAGAAGAATTTTTTTTGCGGGCCGTCCGGCAGCATGTTTTCCACGGCGCCGACGATCCCCTCCGGCTGCAAGTCGCGACTGCCCATCCCGAAGGAGCCCGAATAAACGGCGGGCACGTCCGATGCCTGATAGGTTTCCAGTTCCGGAAACGGCGGCTGCTCATTGTCGCGCCCATTTTCCAGACAGCGGGCGATGGTTGCGCGAATTTCGCGGACCAGCGGCAAGTCGACGGCCAGAGGCTGGTCCAGCCGTTCCAGAACGACCACACCCCGTTTGCCCTTGAGCGCGCGGCCCAACAGATCAGCCGGAAAGGGTCGGAACATGACGAGATTCACCACGCCGACGCGGATGCCGCGTGCCTCGCGCAGATAATCCGCCACTGCCTCGGCCGTTGGGATCATGCTGCCTTGGCCGACGATCAGATAGTCCGCGTCGTCAGCCCGATAAGTCATGACTCGTTCGTATCGACGGCCGGTCAGCTCATAAAACTCGTCGAACGCTTGGGCGGTCAGTTCCGTGATATGGTCAAAGAAGAAAGGTCGCTGCGCCGCGACGCTCTGCATGTACGAATCCTGATTCTGGACTAGGCCGACCATCACGCTGTTGTCGACGTCCCACAGTTCAGGGATGCGGCGCCGCGTGTCACCGTAAATGATCCGTTGTGCCGGTGTCGGCGTATCGATGATGTCGTCCGGTCGGCCCAGGTATTCGTCGATCAATTCGCGCTCGGGCACCATCACTGATTCGATCAAGTGAGTGGTCAAAAATCCGTCTTGGGCAATTGCCCCGGGCGTCAGCGCCAATTCGGCAATCCGATGCGTGATGATGTTGAGGTCGGCTGCCGATTGAGCGTCTTTGGCAAACAGCTGGAAAAATCCCGTGTCGTCGATGCAGTGATAATCGTCGTGCCCAGCGTGCACATTGAGATTCGCTTTGGTCATGGCGCGGGCGCCGATGTTCAGCACGTAAGTGAGCCGCTTGCCGACTGCCGCGTACAGCGATTCGTGCATGTACGCGATCCCCTGGCCGGAGGAAAAATTAGCGGCCCGCAGTCCGGTCATGGCCAGACCCGCCGTAACCGCGGCCGCCGCGTGCTCGCCCTCGGGCTCGATAAACGTTAACGGTCGTCCCGAAATGTTCAGATGGCCGCTGGCCGCGGCCTCCGCCCAGTACTCTCCCATCTGTGTGGAGGGCGTAATCGGATAGGCACCCGCCGCATCGCTGGACTCGCGCTCGCACATGATAACGGCCGTATTGCCGTCCATCGCGGCTCGGTTTCCCGGATATTTAAACTGCCTTTTTTTTTTCATCGACATTCTCTAATCAGTGATCCGATGGATGCAAAGCGTGTGCCGGACAGCTGGATTCATGTCAGGTTGGCGCATCACGAAGCTCGCCTTGACGAATAATCTTATGTGCGGCATGTCCCTTGACCGGGCCCCGTTTGGGGTCCAGCCAAACAATGGCTCCGGTCGGGCACCGCTGAATGGCCGCGTCGGTGACCGGGCCCCTCGAATAATCGATCACCGGCAGATTGCCCTGCATGGCAACCGATTGCGGCGCATCCATTGCGCAGCGGCCACAGGCTGTACAGGCGACCTGGCAATCTTCCAGGATTTCATCGCCCGCTTCCTGTGAACGGCAAGCAACCCACAGCTGATGACTCTTGATTTCCAGCGAAAACAAATCCTTGGGGCAGGCGGTGACACAATCGCCGCAGGCCGTGCAACGCGCTTCGTCAACAACTGGCAAGCGGTGAGTATTCATTTCAATGGCGTCAAACGTACAGGCCACCTGGCAGTCACCCAATCCCAGGCAACCCCAAAAGCAACCTTTGCCACCGCCAGCCACCAGTGCTGCCGCTGCGCAAGACCCCAAACCTTGATAGTGAGCGTGATTGCGGGATACGTTGGAACCACCCGCGCAGGCCAGCCGCGCCACCAGTTTTTCTTCCAGACCGACATCGACCCCCAGGTAGGACGCGATGAGCGATTGTTCCTCGGGAGCACTGACCGTGCACTTGCCGGGCAGCACCTGGCCGCCGACTAGCGCTTCAGCAAACGGTCGGCAGCCGGGATAGCCACAGCCCCCACAGTTGGTTCCCGGTAACATCTCAAGCACGTGGTCAATCCGCGGGTCTTCCTGCACATGCAACCAACGATTGGCCACAACCAAAAGTGACGCCAGGACGACCGTCAATCCGCCGGTTGCGGAAATGGCGGTGAATACGAGCATTAAATTCACGTGCCAGGCATCCCGTTTTCAATTGCGCCGCTGGTCGTGATTGCGCGACCGGCAAAACCAAATATCAAAAATTCATCCTCGACAACCTGGCTACACGGGGCAAGCCCTAAAGCGGGTTTTCGAGCGAGCTTGCGGCAGGGATTCTCCCGTCCCCAGCCGGCCGGCCGCGGCGCTGGCGAAACCCACCGTCACGACGACCTAGGGCATTGTAGCTGCAAATGAAGTGCCACGCGCGTCGCCCCAGTCTTTTCATCGATACTGGGATACTGGCATCACTGGGATACTGGTATCGATCAACCGGCAGGCTTATCCCTAGCCCATGTGAGGCTCAGCAGGCATTCGGGCAGACGCGTTTTGGAATCGGCAACGTTTTCAATTTCCATTTGGGGATGCCGCCTCATGAAGACCCCGAATCAATTAGCAAGTACCGCCGCGCGCATTCCGCCAGGAGAGCCCCAACTTGCTCCTCTTCGTCGGCGACTTCATGAGCACCGGCATTCAGCAATTCGCGGCGACGCAGATGGTAACGGCATCGAACAATGAGATAGGCATCGGGAGCCAGATCGCGAATCAGTTGGATCAAGTGTCGCACGGTGTTGCTGTCGGGAAGCGCAATCACAATAATATTCGCCCGGTGAATTCCGGCGTTTTCCAATACTTCTTTCTGCATCGCATCGCCGACCACGCCCATCAGCCCATAGCTCTTGGCAATCGAAACAATTTCCGGATTAATATCGACGACGACAATCCGCTCCTTGTGCAGATCGATCACGCCTTCGGCGAGCCGCTGGCCGGCGTATCCAAAACCGATGATCATCAAAATGTCTGTAACGTCGCGTTCCGCCGCATCCGATTGGAAGACCCCTTCGTCTAACCGCAAAGCGGCTCGGCCGCGAAAGCGGGAAACGAATGCGGCAAACCAAGGACCGACTCGCGGTGCGACCGCCATCAGGTACGGTGTGAGTAAGAGGCTGATGATGGTTGCCGAAACCAGCGCGCGAAATGTTTGCGGCGACAAGATGGCGACGCCACCCATTTCTGCTTGGGCAATCGTACCCAACACAAATGAAAACTCGCCGATTTGGGCCAGGCAGAGGCCGGTCGCCAGAGCATACCGCCACGGTTGGCCGAAGAATCTGCCCAGCAGAGTGATCACCAGCGGCTTGCCCACGACAATCGCTGCGACCATGGCAAACACGAGCAACCAGTTGTTCATCAACCAAATCGGGTCGCCAAACATACCCAGTGACGCAAAAAACAATGTGACCAAAAGCGTGCTCAGCGGTCGGACGTCGGCCCGGATTTGAGTTGCCAGGGGAGAGATTCCCAACAAAACACCGGCGGCAAACGATCCGATCGCCGGACTGAGGTTCAATTGTTGGGCCCCCCATGCGGACCCCAGGGCCAGAATCATTGCCAGCAGGATTGGTAAATCGCGGTTGCGGAGCCGGGTTCGCTGTTTGAATACTCGCGGCACGATAAATTGAAAGACCAAATGAAACGCGCCGATCAGCAACATCAACAGCGATAGACTCAGCCCGATTTTGCCGGCGACTTGGCTAAATGACTGGCCCCCCGCCATCGCACTGACAATGATCATCATGGGAACGACGGCGATATCCTGAATCAACAGAATTCCCAGTGCTGCGCGACCATGGAGCGCGTCCAATTGATCGCGTTCCGTCAACAAACGCAGCACCCCGGCCGTACTGCTCAATGCGATCATCATGCCGATGATCAATCCTGTTTGGGCGGTAAACCCGCAGGCGATGGCGATGACCCAGGTTGCGGCCGCCGTAATCAGGATCTGGAATATGCCGGTCCATAACGAGGTTTTGCCGAGTTCAATAAGCCGCCGCGGAGAAAACTCCAATCCGATGACAAACAACAGCAGCGCCACGCCCAATTCTGCAATGTTGAAGATCTCTTGTTGTTTGCTGATCCAACCGAGCACGTTGGGGCCGGCCACCGTCCCCGCAACCAAGTAGCCGACAATCAAGCTCTGACCGAGCCGCTCGGCAATCGCCCCGAATAATAATGCCACCAGCAGCAGCAATAAGATGTCGCGCAGGGCGTCCCACACTCCAAAATCAACGACTGCTATTATTGCGA